>VBKJ01000072.1 GCA_005879795.1 Deltaproteobacteria bacterium | reverse complement strand
TTCGAGGTGCACCCCGCCCTCGACCTGGGCGAGGTCTTCCGCCGCCAGGGCATGAGGGTCGCATAGTGCGGCTCAGAGCATCGGGAGCCCGCGCCAGGGCCTGCGCGGGAACGCGGCGTCGATCCGCCGGACGTCCTCCGCAGAGAGCGCGAGGTCGCCCGCCCGAGCGTTCTCCGCCACGTGCGCCGCGCGCGCGGCCTTGGGGATCGTGAAGAGTCCGGGCGAGCGCACGAGGAAGGCGAGCGCGACCTGGCGCGGGGTGGCGCCGTGCACGGCCGCGATCTCGGCCAGCACGCGTCCGCCCCGGCTGCGCGGGCCCGGGAAGTGGCCCGAGCCGAAGGGGCTGTAGCCCACCACGGCGATGCCGTGCGCGACGCACCACGGGACAAGCGCGTGCTCGATGGTGCGCTCCTCGAGGTGATAGAGCACCTGATGGCACGCGATGCGCTCGGCGCCGGCGATCCCGGCCGCCCGCTCCATCTCCTCGAGGCTGAAGTTGCTGACGCCCCAGGCGCGGATCTTCCCCTCGCGCCGGAGCTGCTCGAAGGCGGCGAGGGTGTCCGCGAGCGGGTGGCGGCCCGGCCAGTGGAGGAGGTAGCAGTCGAGGCGGTCGGTGCGCAGGCGGCGGAGGCTCGCCTCGCACGCGCGCCGCGTCCCCGCGCGCGAGGCGTTCTGCGGCAGCACCTTGGAGACGAGGAAGACCTGATCCCGCCGCCCGGCGATCGCCTCGCCGACCAGCTCCTCGACCCGGCCCGAGCCGTACAGCTCCGCCGTGTCGATGTGGGTCATGCCGAGGTCGAGCCCGGCGCGCAGCGCGGCCACCGCCGCGGCGCGGTCGTCGCGCTCCATGTTCCACGTCCCCTGGCCAACGACGGGAACGGCGGCACCCGTCGGGCCGAACGGGTCGCATCTCACCGAATCATGTCCCGCACCGCCGGCAGGACCTGCTCCACCGGCTGGGCGAGCCGCACGTCGGCGGCGGCGTCGTAGGGCGTCTCGGAGGCGGTCACGATCGCGGTGCGCGCGCCCGATTCACGCGCGACGGGGAACATCTGATTCACCGGCCCGACCACCAGCGATGTGCCCGCGGCGACGAAGAGGTCGCACGCCGCCGCCGCGCCGAGCGCGCGCTCCAGGTCCGCGGCCACGAGCTGCTGGCCGAAGGAGATGGTAGCCGGCTTCCATGGCCCGCCGCACGCGCAGCGCGGTACCGCCATCCCCGCCTCCCAGGCCGCCTGCGCGAACGCACGCGGGGCGCGCCGGTGACAAGCCATGCACTCGACGGCGGAATCGGTGCCGTGGATGTTGACCAGGCGCTCGGGCGGGAAGCCGCTCCGCTCGTGGAGCCCGTCGACGTTCTGCGTGACGAGGAGCTCGATGCGGCCGGCGCAGGCCAGGTCGGTGAGCGCCGCGTGCGCAGCGTTGGGTTCGGCCGCCCGGATGAGCTGCCAGGTCTCGCCCTTGTAACGCCAGTACGCCTCGCGCGCGCGCTCGCTGGCGAGGAACTCGGGCAGCGGCACGGGCTGGTAGCGTTCCCAGCGCCCGCCGGGCGAGCGGAAGTCGGGGATGCCGGAGGCCGTCGAGAGCCCCGCGCCGGTCAGCACGACGACGCGGCGGGCCTCACGCCAGGCGGCGGCGAGCCGCTCGAGCGTGCTCACGCCTTCTCTCTACCGGCCTCCGCGCGCCTAAGCCAGACGATCGTCGCGCCCCACCCGCCGCGCCCGGGCGGCGCGTCGGCGAAGCCCTCGACCAGCGGGCTCGCGGCCAGGACCTCGTGCACGCGCCGGCCCTGCACGCCCCGGCCGCGCCCGTGGATCAGGCGGACCTCGCGGAAGCCCGCCTCCACCGACGCTTCCAGGTAGGACTCGACCACCGACGGGAGCTCGCGCGGCGCGAACGCGTGCAGGTCGAGGGCGTCCTCGATGGGGATGGTGACGGGCGGCTCGTCGGCGCTCATGACCGTCGCCTCAGCGGTATCATCGAGTATCTCTCCTCAAAGTTGTGCGGCCCGCTCGATTAGTTCGCGCATCCGAGGGACGTCGTCGGGAGCGTCATCGGGGTTGAACGTCAGCGCGCATACATGGATAGCTGCCGCTAGCCAGGTCTCAGTTGCGCGACAGACCTGCCACGACGCCCTCGATCTCGCGCAGGAACGCCCCCACGGGATCGGGGCCGGCAAGGCCCGGGAAACGTACCTTGCGCAGGTAGTCGAGGGCGCCGGCGTAGTACTCGAAGCGCAGCGACAGCTCGCGGTAGAGGAGCCGGCCGGCGCGCGGCTCCCCCTCGGCGAGGGCGCTCGCCCGCGCGTAGGCGCGGGCGCCCTCCTCGAGGTAGAAGCCGAGATAGCCCCCGCGCTCGACGAAGGACCGGAAGAGGCCGCTCATGAAGAGCGCGAAGTCCCCCACGTAGCGATGGAAGGCGCGCGCGCCGACGGGCTCGGGCGTGGGCGGGCCGAGCCCGAGCATCTCGACCACGCGCTCGAGGCGCGCCCCACCCGGCGCGCGCAGGCGGTAGAGGCGGTCGGTGCGCGCGAACTCGGCCAGCACCTCGGCGAGGTAGGAGGCGATGGTGTCGTCGCCGATGCCCAGCTCGGCGCAGGTGCGGCGCGTGAGGGGGAGGAAGAAGCTCAGCAGGGCCGGGCGGGCGCGGTCCTCCAGCATGTTCCCCGTGTAGCGCGCACCCGGCGCGCGCGGAAGCACCCCGTGTCCGCGGCGGTCACGAGCGGCGCAGCGCCCGGCGGAGCCGGAACGCCCAGCGATGGAGCCGCGTGCTCCCGGCCTCGGTCGGGAACAGGCGCGGGAAGAGGAAGAAGAGCCGGCGGCGTCCCCCGAGGCGGATGCGGCCGCTGAGAAGCCCCCAGAGCGCGCTCGCCTCGCCGCGATGGAGCGCCAGGAAGAGGAGCGCGGGCGTGCGCACGGTCAGATCGGCGTGCTCGACCGTCCCCGGACGCACCTCGCAGCGCTCGTCCGCGATGCGCATCGCCCACGCGCCGCCCCCCTCGCCCGTGAGCAGGAACTGCGTCGTGAAGGCGAGGCCACGCGCTTCGTAGGGGCGGAAGTACTGCGGCATCCAGCGCATCATCGCATCCACGCTCTGGGTGCGGATGCGGCGCAGCGACACCAGGCGCACGCCCGCCGCCGAGCGGCTCCGCCGGTCGATCGGGGTCCGCCACTCGCCCGGCGGGATGCCGTGCTTCTCGCGCATGCTCGGGCTGTCGATCACGAACTGCTCGTCCTCGACCGCGCGCGTGTGCGTGAGGGGCTTCAAGGTCTCGTCCAGGTAGCGCCGCCGCACGTCGCGCTCGGCGTGGAAGGCGTCCTCGATCTCCGCCGGGCAGGTGGCCACGCAGTTGAAGCAGCGATACTCCACCTTGAACGCCATCGCCTGCCAGAGGGCGGCGATCTCGTTGTCGGTCCAGCGCTGCTTGAACTCCCGCCGGCTGCGCTCGGAGAGGTCACGGACGAGGTCGAGGAACCCCGGGATCGAGTCGCGATAGGTGTGGTTGTAGCAGGCGAAGAAGTCGAAGTCGCCGTCGGGCTTGATGGCCTCGGTCGGACACGAGGCGACGCACAGGTTGCACTGGAGGCACGGGTTCCAGGCGACGGGCGCATCGTAGGCCGGCCACTCGAGGTTGGTGAGCACCGTGTCGATCAGGCAGTAGGCGCCGAACTTCCGGTGCAGGAAGTTGCGGCTGAGCCCGATCACGCCGAGCCCCGCGGCCTGCGCCACCAGCTTGTGGCTGAGGGGCCAGATCTTGTCGGCCCAGCGCTGTCCCACCTCCTGCGGCCAGCCGATGGTGGTGGTGAGCCCCTCGCCGCCGAGCGCGTTCACATACTTGACCACGCGCCGGCCCATCTCCCACAGCCGCTCCTCGCAGCGGTAGAGCTCGTTGTTGGCGGAGGGCAGGTAGCGCGACTGCATGGCGGCCTTGTTCTCCTCACCGATCATGCAGACGAGCGAGCGCGTGTGCGGGTAGACCCAGAGGATCTCCTCGCGCTCGTGGGCGAGGGCGGGGTCGTCGATCGAGATGACGCCCACGTCGTCGCACCAGCCGGAGAGCTCGCGTTTGAACTCGGCAAGGCTGACCGGCGCCGGGACGCCCCGGCTCGGAAGCGGCGGCCCCGCGAGCGGGTGGAACGGCCAGCGGTAGGCGATGCCGGGCGGGATCGTGTCGGGCGGGCTCGGCTTCGCTCTACCCGGCGGCGGGAAGGGAAAGGGCCAGTCCGTTGCCGAGGCCGGGCGGGGCGCCGCGCCCTGGCCCTCGCCCGGGCGGGATCGGTGCGCTCCGGGCAGCCAGTCGAGCAGCGGCATGACGTCTCTCAGGGCTCGAGCCAGCGGGCCGCGCTCTCGAGCATCGCCTCCAGGACCTCCTCGTGGTGGCCGGGCGCGGTCTGCACCAGCAGGCCGGACACGGCGAGCGCGGCCACGCCGTGGATCTTCGCCCACAGCACGTTGGTGACCACGGTCGAATCGAGGTCGCGCCGCAGCTCGCCCGTCTCGATCCCGCGCGCGACCACGTCGCGCAGGATGAAGAGTGTCGCCATCTCGCGCTGCACCGCCTCGCGGCGTGGCGTCTCGGCGGCGCGCAGGGTGAACATGAGCGCGTAGTAGCCGCGATGCTCCAGCGCGAAGCGCCAGTACGCGCGCCCCATGGCCCGCACCCGCTCGAGGGCGGGCAGCTTCGGGTCGACGCGCCGCAGGCGCGCGGCGAGGAGCGCGTGCCCCTCCAGGCGAAGATGCTCGATGATGTCGGGGATGCTCCGGTAGTAGAGGTAGATCGCGGTCGGGCTGCAGCCGAGCTCGCGCGCGATCTTGCGCGCCGAGACGCCGCTCGCGCCGTGCGCGACGTAGAGGCGGCGCGCCGCCCTCAGGATGGCGGCGCGGGCGGCGCCCGCGCCCTTCCGACCGGCGGCGGCGGAAGTTAACACTGTTCACCGCTTACGGCCGCCGCGGAGCCCAGTCAAGGCGGGCGAAAAAGAAAGCCCCGACAGCCGTCACGGCGCTTCGCGCCGTCCCGCCGGTGACGCGGGGACTGTCGGGGCTCGGTGATGCCTGGGTCCCCTTCGGGTGACCCAGCGACTGATGATCCGGGCTCGCCCTAAGAGGGCACCACCTCACAGATCACCGTAGGGGAATACGTCACTGGATCACCTCCTTTCTTCCGGCGGGAAGACCAGGCGGGCCCGAGCCCCGCCGCCGGGAGGCCGACCGCCGATGCCGGCTCCCGGCCCCGATCACCGGCGGACCGCCTGCCGGCGCTGGGGCCTGTGTGTGCCCCGATCGGGAACCCATACGCGGAGTGTACCGCGGCAGCCCGGGATTTTCCATGGCGATCTTTCGACGGGGGTGGGGCGCCGCCGGGGCTCAACGTAGCGGAAACCCGAGTAATTCCTCGAGCTCGCCGAGGGCCGAATCGGGGTCGGCGACCCGGATGGTCGCCATCCCGAGGGCGCGCGCCGTCTTCAGGTTCGAGCCGATGTCGTCGAGCATGACGGCCTCGGGCGGCACGATGCGGAGCTTGGCGCAGGCCAGCTCGTAGATGCGCGGGTCGGGTTTGCGCACCCCTGCCACCGACGACTCGACGAAGGCGTCGAAGTGCGCGCGGAGCACGCCGGTGCCCTCGCCCTCGGCGACCCAGTTGTTGGTGACGGCGGCGGCGAGGAGGCCGCGGGCGCGGATGCGGCGGATCGCCTCCAGCATCGCCGGCCGGGGCACCGTCACCTCGCTGACCCGGGCCATCATCTCCCGCGCGTCGATCGAGCACCCCGCCGCGGCGCACTCCTCCTCGAAGGCCGGGTAGAACGCCTCGAGGAGGATCTCGCCGCGCTCGAGGCGCGCCCACGCGCCCGCTGCGCCGGCCGTCACCACGACGCGGTTCAGGAACCCGGCGCGGATGCCGCGCACCGCCTCGTAGCGCGCGATCACCGCGAGCGGCGAGCCGACGACGACCCCGCCCAGATCGAAGAGAACCGCCTTGTAGCGCATCGGCCCCCAACTTAGCGGACGCGGCGGCACACCCGCCACCGGCACGCGTCCTTGACGTTGCGTCCACCCGCTGTCAGAAGCGCGCATGCGTTTCGGTCTCTTCGGCCTGAACTTCGGCCCCTGCGCCGACCCCGCGCTCGCCATCCGCATCGCCGTCGCCGCCGAAGAGGCGGGCTTCGAGTCGGTGTGGACGGGCGAGCACGTGGCCATGCCCGTCCGCGACAACCCGGTCCCGACTCCGCCCGAGACGCCCTTCCTCGACTCGCTGGTCGCGCTCGCGAACGTGGCCGCGCACACGCGCCGCCTCCGCCTGGGCACCGGCATCCTCGTCCTCCCGCACCACAACCCCGTGCTGCTCGCGAAGGCGCTCACGACGCTCGACCTGGTCTCCGGCGGGCGGCTCATCGCCGGCTTCGGGGGCGGCTACGTCGAGGCGGAGTTCCGCGCGCTCGGCGTCTCGTTCAAGGACCGCGGCGCCATCACCGACGAGTACCTGGGGGCGATCCGCGTCCTCTGGACCGAGGAGCTGCCGCGCTTCTCGGGGCGCTTCGCCGCCTTCGACGGCATCCGCTTCGAGCCGAAGCCGCGCCAGCGCCCGTATCCGCCGATCGTGGTCGGCGGCCACGCTGCACCGGCGCTCCGCCGCGCGGCGCGCTTCGGCGACGGGTGGTACGGCTTCGGCCTCACGGTCGAGGCGGCCGCGCCGCTCGTGCAGGAGCTCCGCCGGCTGCGTGCGGCCACTGGCCGCCCGCCGCTCGAGATCTCGCTCACCACCTTCGAGCCGCTGACGCCGGCACTCGTCACGCAGGCGGGCCAGGTGGGCATCGACCGCCTGATCGTCATGCCGCGCGTCCCGGCCGAGCGGCTCGAGGCGACGGTGCGGACGCTCGGCGCGGAGCTCGCGCGTTGATCGCGCTCGAGCAGCACCTCGAGTGGCTCAGCAACTGGGTGTGGGGCCCGCCGCTCCTCATCCTCCTGGTCGGCACGCACCTCTTCCTGACCGTCCGG
This sequence comes from Deltaproteobacteria bacterium, assembly GCA_005879795.1. NCBI lineage: Bacteria > Pseudomonadati > Myxococcota > Myxococcia > Deltaproteobacteria bacterium. The sequence continues at coordinate 4,572 of VBKJ01000072.1, read as the reverse complement.
CTGCGCGTCATCCAGCGCTACCTCGGCACCGCGATCCGGCTCTCGTTCGAACGCACGGCCGAGGGCGAGGGCGACGTGAGCCACTTCGGCGCGCTCACCACCGCGCTCGCTGCCACCATCGGCACCGGCAACATCGTCGGCGTCGCGACGGCGGTGGCCGCGGGCGGGCCGGGCGCCGTCCTCTGGATGTGGCTCACGGGCATCTTCGGGATCGCGACCAAGTACGGAGAGGCGGTGCTCGCCATCAAGTATCGCATCACGACGCCGCAGGGGGCGATGGCGGGCGGGCCGATGTACGCGCTCGAGCGCGGCCTCCACATGCGCTGGCTCGGCGTCGTGTTCGCCGCCCTCACCGCGATCGCCGCCTTCGGCATCGGCAACATGGTGCAGGCGAACTCGATCTCGGCGATGGTGGTCGAGACCTTCGGCGTGAGCCCGTGGATCACGGGCATCGCGATGACGGCCTGCACGGCGGTCGTCATCCTGGGCGGCATCAAGTCGATCGCCAACGTGTGCGAGAAGCTCGTCCCCTTCATGGCGGTCTTCTACGTCGTCGGGTGCACGATCCTGCTCGTGATGCACGCGGCCGCGATCCCCGAGACCCTGCGGCTGATCGTGGGCACCGCCTTCACCGGGCAGGCGGCGGTGGGCGGCTTCGTCGGCGCCGGCGTACGCGAGGCCATGCGCTACGGCGTGGCGCGCGGCCTCTTCTCCAACGAGTCGGGCCTGGGGAGCGCGCCCATCGTCGCCGCCGCGGCGCAGACGAAGACGTCGGTCCGCCAGGCGCTCGTCTCCTCGACCGGGACCTTCTGGGACACCGTCGTCGTGTGCGCCATGACCGGCCTCGTGCTGGTCAACTCCGGCGAGTGGACGAACGGGTTCAAGGGCGCGGCGCTCACCAAGGCGGCGTTCGGCGATCTCCCGGTCGTCGGCCCGGTGGTGCTGACCGTCGGGCTCCTGACCTTCGTCTTCTCGACCATCCTCGGCTGGTCGTACTACGGCGAGAAGGCGGCCGAGTACCTCTTCGGCGTGGGCGTCATCACGCCCTATCGCGTCCTCTGGGTGGCGGCGGTCATGGTCGGCTCGGTCGTGTCGCTCCCCGCCGTCTGGTCCTTCGCCGACATCGCCAACGGGCTCATGGCGATCCCGAACCTCTTCTCGCTCATCGCGCTCTCCGGGGTGATCGTGGCGGAGACGCGCGAACACCTCTGGGATCAGGAGTAGGCGTCAACCCGCCTTTCGGCACCCCGACGCATCTGCTAAGCGCTGTCGCCATGCCCGACGACGAGAAGGCAGAGCTCGAGCGCGTCAAGGCGGAGAACGAGCGCCTCAGGCGGACGGCGAGCCGCGGCATCACCTTCAAGGTGAGCGAGAAGGGCGGCGTCTCGGTGTACGGCCTCGGCCGCTTCCCCGTGACCCTCTACAAGGAGCAGTGGGAGAAGCTCCTCGACATGGTCGAAGAGCTACGCGCTTTCATCCGCGAGAACGCCGCGGCCTTGAAGACGAAGAGCTGACGGTGGCCTCCGCGCTCGACGGGCTGGTCTCGCTCCTCGACCTGGAGGAGCTCGAGGTGAACGTCTTCCGCGGCCGCAGCCCGCAGGAGAACCGCCAGCGGGTCTTCGGCGGCCAGGTGGCCGGGCAGGCGCTGGTCGCCGCGGGCCGCACGGTCGACCGCGGCAACGTCCACTCCCTGCACGCCTACTTCCTCCGCCCGGGCGACCCTTCGACCCCGATCCTCTACCTGGTGGACCGCATCCGCGACGGGAAGACGTTCACCACCCGGCGGGTGGTCGCGATCCAGCACGGCCAGGCGATCTTCCACCTCTCGGCGTCGTTCCAGCCCGAGGAAGTGGGGCCCGAGCACAGCGTCCCCATGCCCGAGGCGCCCGACCCCGAGTCGCTGCCGTCGTTCGCGGACTGGATCGCGCCGAAGATGACCAGCATGCCCGAGCCGTTGCGGCTCTGGTTCGGACGCGACCGCCCCATCGACACGCGCCCGGTCGAGCCGATGGACCCGTTCCACCCCGTCCGGCGGCCGCCGCGCCAGTTGGTGTGGATCCGGGCCGCCGGCCGCCTGCCCCACCAGCTCCTCCTCCACCAGTGCGTGGTGGCGTACGCCTCCGACATGACGCTCCTCGACACCGCCACGCTGCCGCACGCGATCGCGTGGAACGATCCCAGCTACGTCATGGCGAGCCTCGACCACGCCATGTGGTTCCATCGCCCCTTCCGCGCCGACGAGTGGCTCCTCTACGCGCAGGAGAGCCCGGCGGCGCACGGCGCGCGCGGCTTCGTGACCGGGCACCTGTTCACGCGCGATGGGAAGCTCGTCGTATCGGTCGCGCAGGAGGGGTTGATCCGGCCGGTGATGCCGCGCTGAGCCGGGGAACCCGCTTCAGCCTCGCGCGCCCGCGTCGCGCGGCCGGCGCGACGGCGGTGGATAAGGCCCCGGCGGGTAGGCCTCGTGCCGCGGGAGGTCGTCCGCGATCTCGTACCAGGGCGCCTTCGAGCCGACGAAGATGTGCAGCTCCTCGCGCGCCCCGGGGTCGTCGTCCAGGGAGCCTGCGGGCACGACGACGCGTCCGCGTGCGGCGTTCACGTGCGGCACCTTCGCGCCACACGTGCGACAGAACGCCTGCGTGAAGCGCTCCGCCTCCGGGACCTTGTAGGACACGACCAGATCCTCGCCCCGCAACCAGCGGAACTCCGGGAGCTCGACGAAGAGGTTCGACGCATGCGCCGCAGCGCGAGCTTTGCGACAGCGCGAGCAGTGACAGTTCGCGATCGGACCGGCGACCGGGCCCCCGATCTCGTACCCGACCGCGCCGCAGAGGCAGCTCCCGCGCACGCGGCCGGCGACGGGCTCCGAGCGGCGCTCGAAGGGAACGGCCTCGCCCATGCCGGATGGGTAGGCGTCGAAGCGCGGCAGGGAATCCGCGATCTCGTGCCACGGCGCCTTCGAGGCGACGAAGATGTGCGCCTGCGGGCGCATCTCGGGGTCGTCGTCCAGGAGGCCCGGCGCGATGAACACGAGCTCGCCGGCCGAGCCCGGCACCGCGGAGCCGCACCGACCGCAGAACGGACGGGAACCCCCGGGCGAGGACTCGTAGCGGCGAATGCCTTCGGCGCCACGGAGCCAGCGGAACCGGCTCGGGTGTACCGCGAGGGCGCTCGAGAATGCCGCACCGTGGTGCTTTCGGCACATCGAGCAATGGCAGTGCCCCATGAATTCGAAGGGCGCGTCGGCCTCGAAGGCGACGTCGCCACACAGACAAGTGCCCCGGACCGTCATGCTTCGTCCTCCTTTGCCGCGGCGTGTGCGGCGGCTCAGGAGAGTAGCACTCGGGCGAAGACGTAGGAATGCATCTCGCGTCACGGGGACGGCTACGAGGTCCGCACGGTGCAGGCGCAGCTCGCCCACGTCGAGGTGAGACGATGATCTACCCGAATGTGCACAAACGCGGCCCGGCCGGCGGTCCGCACCCCACCCGAGGTCGTCTTCGGCACCACGTCCACGACCGGCGCGGCGCGCGATTATCTGGGCGGCGCTCGCAGCATGACACCGACCCCGATGCCGCCTCCGGGGCCCCACGAGCGAGCAATCTCGGTAAGTTTATCTCTGGCGGGTCCTCGCGGCTGCTAGTGATAGGCGGCGCGCGGGTGGTACTATGCGGGTCCGTCCAAGTATAGCTTCAGCGTGGACGGGTCTCTCTACTGTACCAATGACTGGGAAGCTCTAGCAGCGGTGGGTAATCCGTCGTTGGAAGACGCAAAGGCGCGGGCCGAGCGCGAGTATCGAGGTGTCTCATCGAAGTGGGTTCACGTGGTCTGACCGAAATAGAGTTTGGCGTTGCGACAGCTGCGCTCGGCTAACCCGCGATCGCCGACGGTCTACGGCAGAACCCCGGACCGCCTGGCTCTGCGCCCTCTGGTAGGTAGCGTGAGCCACCAGCGCGCGGACCAGCAGGGTGTCTAACGGTCGTCCTTCCCTTCTTCGGTCGCGCCGCTCCGTGGTATGCGGCCGCAGCTGGCGGCGCCTGGGTCGCCGGGCCGTTGGACCGACGACGAAGACCGTGCCACGCATCGAGCTCACAATTCACATCGCCGCTCCCAGGGAGCGGTGCTTCGACTTGACCCGGAGCGTGGAGCTTCATACCCGTTCGACCGCATCGACTGGCGAACGTGCGATCGCCGGTCGCACGAGCGGCCTATTGACGCTCGGCGACGAGGTCACATGGCGGGCCAGACACTTCGGCGTGTGGCAGACCCTCACGAGCAGGATCACCGCGTACGAGCGGCCCGCTTACTTCCGGGACTCGATGGTTCGAGGCGCGTTCGCCCGACTCGATCACGAGCACTACTTCGCGGAAGATGGTCGAGGCGGCACCGTCATGCGCGACCTCTTCGACTTCGCAGCGCCCTTCGGGATGCTCGGTTGGGTTGCCGAGCGGCTCATCTTGACCACGTACCTGCGCCGCTTTCTCGAGGCGCGCAATCGTGAGATCAAGGTGGTGGCGGAATCGGACGCCTGGAGACAGTTCGTACCACCAGCGGTCTGACATCGAGAAACCG
>VBKJ01000071.1 GCA_005879795.1 Deltaproteobacteria bacterium | reverse complement strand
CCCCTCCGGTGAGCAAGTGCTCCGACTTCGCGTGCGAACAGTGATGCGCCGACCGAACGAAAGGAGTGTTGGCATGATCCAGAGAACATGGACATGGGTTCTTCACCCCCCCGTGGCAGGACCGCGCGCGACGATGGTCGTTCGCATGATGGCTGGAGCGGTCTTCTTCTGGGAAGGGATACTGAAGTTCGTCTACGCCAACCAGGGCGTGGGGCGATTCACCAAACTCGGGTTGCCGTTTCCGGTCTTCACCGCGAACTTCGTGGGGGGGCTGGAAATCGTGGGCGGCTTGTTGCTGATCCTCGGCCTCGGCACACGGCTCATCACGATACCGTTCATCATCGAGATGCTCGTGGCGATGCTCTCCACCAAGCCGCGGCTTTTCCTCGGCACCTTGCCGCTCCCCCCACCCCCAGTTCCGCCGCAGGTTGGCATCTGGGCGGTCTTGCACGAGGTCCGCTCGGAGTACGCGCAGTTCATGAGCTGCCTCTTTCTCCTGATCTCGGGCCCGGGTCCGTGGTCGCTCGACCGGCCGCTTCGGTCCGATGAGGAAGAGAAGCGAGACAGCTTGGTCGAGGCGACCGCCCGGCGTCCACCCCTAACGGTGAGGCGTCCGTCGGAGGCAGGGGAAGAGTCCTGGTCTGACGCTCGTCGCGTCGTCAGGCGCTGATCACGAGGTCACGAGTTTTTGGGGGAAGACCAAACTGACCAGCAACAGCGCGGCGACCGACGGCGGCGCCATCTTCAACGGGAGCACGCTAACCGTCACGGTAACCAATAGCATCCTCGCCAATAGCACGTCGGGGGGCAATTGCAGTGTATCGGGCCGCGGCGGCCCCATCACCGATGGCGGTCATAACATCGATGACGGCGGAACGTGCGGCTTCACGGGTGCCAACTGTGCCACCACCACCGGCACCTCGTTCTGCAAAACCGACCCGCTGCTCGACCCCGCCGAGCTCGCCAGCAACGGCGGGCCAACGCAAACCATCGCGCTCGAAGCGGGGAGCCCGGCAATCAACGCGGGCGATGAGACCATCTGCGCGGCGTCACCCGTGACCGGTCTCGACCAGCGCGGGTTCAACCGTCCCGGTGTCGGCGCCACGAACTGCTCAATCGGCGCCTATGAGTTTGACGCGGTGCCGCCGGTCCGGTGCGGCGACGTGAACGGCGACGGCGCCGTCGACATCGGAGACGCGCTAATAGTGGCGCAGTTGGACGTGGACCTCCGGCGGTGTGGGGCGGCGCCGTTCAGCCACCCCGAAGTGTGTGACGTGAACGGCGACGGCGCATGCGACATCCGTGACGCCCTGCGTATGGCGCAGTGTGACGTGGGGTTGATTAGCTGCGCGTTCACCTGTGCGCCGTTTATCTGTCCATAAGGAAGGGCACTATGGTGCGATCAGGGACGGTGTCGCGGCCGTGACGCTGTCCTTGGAGAATCCAGCACTTCGCGCACGGAAGGATGCTTCAAGAACGACTGGCGAAGCTCGTGCCCGGGCGGCAACGAGTCCGCCAGCCGGGTCACGAGCGCAGCACTCTGACGGCGAGCCGCCTCGGCCTCGGCACGGCGACGTTGCCGGCCGTGCACGCGAGCGGCGGTGGCGGCGATGCGCCAAGCGACGACCGGCGCCTCGCGCCCCTGGATGGCGGCGAGCGCCTCCCGAAGAAACCCCTCGGCCTCGGACAGGCGCCCTGCCTCCAGGGCGATCTCTGCCAGTAGCCGCGCCGCGAGGGCCCGTGGCATCGGCTCGTCCGCGGTGGCGGCGAGCGCCTGGAAAGCCTCGGCCTCGCGACGAGCGCCGTCGAGGTCACCGCGCGCCAACCCGACCTGCCCCAGCCCGTGGCGCAGGTGGATATGCTCTGGCCAAGCCATGGAAGCGACTTCGGGCGCCCAGACGAGCTGTGGTGCCGTGAACGCCGAATACGCCTCGTCGAGCCGACCAAGACCGAGGAGCGCGAATGCCAGCGCGAACATCGCGCTTTGACGGCCCCGATCGGTGAGCGAAGGGCGCTGCAGCTCTTCACGCGCGATCGCTGCCGCGCTGGTGAAATCGAACGCTTCGCTGTGCAGCGCGGCCGCCTCCGACCGCAGAAAAGAGGCCAGGTGAACATGGCCGCTTTGGTTCGCCATGCGCAGTCCTTCGTCGATGGCGTTGAAGGCGGCACCCCATTCCCCGAGCTGCACGAGCGCGTCGACTCGCACACAGTGAGAAAACAGGTACGTGTAGGCGTTACCGGCATCGCGGGCGATCTCGATCCCCTCGAGCGCGGTCCTCGCCGCCTGTCGGAAGTCCGCCTGACAGCGCTGGACGAGGGCCAGCAAAATTTTGCTCTGCGCCAAGATCTCGCGATCGCCCGCGGCGGCCGCGGCCCCAACGGCCGCCTCTGCCAGCTGCATATCCCCGATTCGGCACCCGCGATCCTGGAGCCGCCAGTATATTGCATGAGACTCCGCGTCGGCGCGCACCACCGGATCATCGACACGTTCGCTGAGCGCCATGCCGTCGATGGCAGCGGCGCGACTAGCTTCGGCATCAACCCAAGCGAGCACCGTGGCGCGATAGAGGACGGCGCGGGCCTCCCAGGTCGGCTCCCCGCGCGTTCGCGCCCATGCCGCGAGTGTATCCAACGTCTGGAGCGTTGCATGCATGTCGCCGAGCCCCCGGCGGACTCGGCAGAGCTGATCGAGCAGCACCGGGTACATCGCGTCAGCATCGGCGGCCGGCAGACGGTCTGCGAGCGCGACGGCGTGCGTCAGTAGCGCGACGGCCTCTCCATACGCCCAACGCCGGACGTCGCCGTCGGCAGCACGCCGGAGATGCGCGATGGCCCGTCGGTAATCGTGCGCTTCCTCGAAGTGCCGGGCCATTTGCGATTCGACCACGCCGGCCTGCGCGCCATAGGTCTGCTCGAGCCACTCCCCCAGTCGTTGATGCAGCCGCAGGCGGCGCCCGGCGCCAACTCGCTTGATGAGCGCCTGCGGGTACAGGCTGTGGCTGAAGCGATAGCGAGCCACTGCCGTCCCATCGGCCCGGACGAACGGCGCTGACGCCGCCAGGAACTGCTCCTGCGCTGCAAGGGTTTCGCAACGGTCCTCGACAGCCAGGGGATTCGCATCGAGACCGGCCGCCAACGAAGGCACGGTGAATTCGTTTCCGAGGACGCTTCCGACTTCGAGGAGCTGCTGCAGCTCGAGGTCGAGGCGGCCGATCTGCTTGTCGATCAGCTGGCGGAGGCTCTCGGGGACGGCGCTCGCGATCTCGTCGAGTGGTCCCACCAGCCGCCAGTGACCGTCCTGGTCGACGAGCACACCGAGCGTGACGAGCTCGTCCACCACTCGCACCATGAAGAGCGGATTGCCGTCCGTCCGCTGATGCACCGCGCGCGCCAGCTCCGGCGGCAAGGAGGGCGTGTGGAAGCGCTGCCCCAGATAGGCGGCGATATCCGCCTCGCGGAGAAATTCGAGCGCAATGTCTTCGCACTGTCGCCGCACCCGGAGCTCCTGGAGCAGCGACCGCAGGGGATGTCCCGTGACGATGACGTCCACCGGGCGATAGCTTCCGAGGACGAGTAGGCGGGCGGGTTCCTCGCGACGCCCGAGCATCCCGAGGAGATCGAGCGTCGAATAGTCGCTCCAGTGGAGATCCTCGAGCACGAGGACGAGCATGGTTTCCGCGGTCAGCGCCTCGAGGGCTTCAGACATCTCGCGCAACATCCGCTCCTTCGTGGCTCCGACCAGATCCCGCCGTAACGCCTCGCGATCGTCGGGGCGCGCGAGCCAGGGCAACTGTACGACCCACGTCGGCGCATATCTTTCGAGCAGACGGATCACCCGATCGCTCCCGGGCTCGCGGAGCAGGCGTCCCAAGGCTTCCAGGACCGGGAGGTAGGCCTCGGCCGCGCCGTAATGCTCGAGGCACGCCCCGCGCGCGATCATCACGTCGGGCTCGGCTCCTGCCCGCGCCACGAATGCGTCGAGCACCGTGGTCTTCCCGATGCCAGCTTCCCCGGCGAGGAACACGAGCTGCCGCTGGCCGGCCCGGGCGCACTCCAGCCGAGCTTCGAGCTCCGCCAGCAGGCCAGCGCGCCCGATCGGTTCGGCCGACGCGTCCGCTCGCGGGGCGACCGTCGGCATCCGAGTGCGGGGGGCAATGAAACGGTATCCACGGCGTGGCACCGTCTCGATGAAGCGGGGGGCCCCCGAGTCGTCGCCCAGGGCCCGGCGGATCTCGAGGATGCTCACCTTGAGCACACCGTCGGTGACGTGGGTATCCGCCCACCCGGCGTGGAGCAGCTCTGCCTTCGTGACGAGCTTTCCGTTGTCCTCCACCAGGCGGCGCAGGACCGCGAACGCCTTCGGGGTGAGCGCGACCACCTCACCGTCGCAAACGAGCTGCTCGTTGGCGAGGTCCAGGGAGAAACCCTCGAACGTCAGGCGTCGATCTGCGTCCATCGCCGGGCGGGTGAACCGCTTCCTCACCGTCTTCTAACCGTAATCTGACCGCCGTTCCATGGTGTACGCCGGCGACGGGCCCTATCGTCGCTCCCGTGGCACAGAGGCGGAAGACATCGAGATCGCGGCAGGACGCGGACTCTCGCCACGTCCCGCTCCAGCTACCACCCGACCGGGCGTTCGTGCTGCACCTCGACGCGTCCGCGCTTCCGCCACGACGCATGCTCGGGCGGGTCGAGCACGTCGCTTCCGGGCGGGTCGCTCACGTCACGTCGATGCGAGGACTGGTGACCTTCCTGATGGATGTCCTGCGCGACGAGGCACCGCAGACCGAGACGAGTGACCCCGGCGAGACCGTCGGAAGGAGGCACGAGCGATGACCAGCGAGTTCGAGCTGATGCCCTGCGAGCCGGAAGCCGTCTTGCCGGCACAGATGTCCGGGGGCGCGCGCTGGGATGCCGATATGTCAGGACCGCGTGCACTCATGCTCGCCGTCCTGGAGGACGCGGTACGGTGCATCGAAGAGGGACGCTGGCAGCGCCGCTTCCGCACGCGTCGGCTGGCCGCGGAGGCCCAGGCCTGGGTGTGGTGCGATCGCGCGGACTGGCCCTTCTCGTTCGTCAACATCTGCGAGGTGCTCGGGTTCGACGTGGACGCGATGCGTGCCCGCCTCCTGACCCGCTATCCGGCTCCCAGGCGTCGCGCCCGCGTGCGATCGCCTATACGGGGCCGGATGGTGAGTCTGGCGCTGCGACGCTCTGCGAGCGCGCCAGGACGGCTCGGTGCGATCGCCACCGGCTGACCGGGTCAGCGTCTTGAAGCGCACCAAATGGGGAGGAAACATCCGTTCGGCGATGTCAAACAACTCGAAAGGAGAATGATCGATGAGAACGCTTGCTCTAATGGCCGTCACGTTGATCGTCGGGGTGTGGCTCGCGACGCCCGCCTGGGCAGATCGTTTTTTCTTCAGCACCGGTACCCCGGACGGGCGGCTCGGAGCGCTGTCCCAGCCTCCCGCCTCCGAGACGCTCGAGACCGAGACTGCCGATGACTTCATCCTCAGCCAGCCCACATTCATCAGCGGAGCCATCATTGTCGGGTTGATCCCGCCTGGAACGCCCCTGGCGAATATCAGCAATGTCGAGGTCGAGGTGTATCACGTCTTCTCCAAGGACTCGGATGTCGAACGCACGTCCGGGCCGCCGACGTTCTCGACCGCGCAGGTGCCGACACGCGTGAACTCCCCCTCCGATGTCGAAATCGATGACGCCACGCGCGATGGGACCGACGGTACTCTGGGTTTTTCCGCCAGTGTGCTGAATGCGAGCTTCCCGGTGCTGAACACCGTGGTCACTGGCATCAACAAAAAGCCGGATCAAACCACCCTCGGCGACGGCTCAGCGACCGGCGAAGAGGTCCAGATCGACATTGCCTTCACTCCCCCGATCCTGCTGCCGCCAGATCAGTACTTCTTCCGTCCCGAGGTCCAGGTAGCCGGCGGCGATTTCCTGTACTTGTCGGCGCCGAAGCCGATCGTGGCGCCCGGAACGCCGTTCATGGGAGACCTGCAAGCCTGGATCCGCAACTCGGACTTGAAGCCCGACTGGTTGCGAATCGGTACCGACATCATCGGCGGCGCGCCCGCGCCGACCTTCAACATGACGTTCTCCCTGACCGGCGCTGCCATTTCCGGAACGCCCGGGCGGGCGAACTGCCGCGGCAAGACCGTCTCCGGGCTCTCCGAAGACTTTGGAGAAGAACTTGATGCAGCTGCCTCAGCGCTCGGATTTTCCAGCGTGAAGGCTCTACACGACGCCATCGTGGCGTTTTGTGAGGAATAGTACCGATGTTCCAGTGTTCCACTTGCGACTCGCCTAGCGGGAATCAGGCTGTATCCCGACGTGGTCCTAACGCGACGGTCGTGTGGGCGTTCTGTGTGAGAAGTGGGTTGGGAGCGACCGTGAGCGACCGACTCGAGAGTCTCGCGACGTGGCGGAATGGCGACGCATCATCACGTGACATCACCGAGGTCTGCATCCAGGAAGGCGCACTGCACGAAGACATTCACATGAACGCACGCCCCAATCGACGCGCCGAGCTCAGAGCGGCCGCCATCGCAGTGGCCTTCTTCATCCTCTGTGCCGTGGCGGCGTTCCATTCCTGAGGGGCGAGAATGACGTCGTCGTACCATCCCGCCGACCTTCGTATGAACTGGCGGCTCCTCGGCACGCGCTGGACGCCAGGACAGGCCGACACGTTGGGCCCGCTGATGGCGAGGGCGATGACGCACGCGCTGGCGGAAGGGCCGAGGGCTCCAACCGCGAGGGCCGTGCCGGCCCCGGCTGCATCCGTCCGCGCGGCTCGGACGTAGCCGCGATGACGAAGCAAGAACCGCCGCGAACTTCAGGAGAAGAGATGAAACGCCTATCGATCGTCGCCTCGCTCAGCCACCCCGCACTCGGCCACCACCTCGGCACCAGCCTGAGGACCGGACGCTTCCGCGTCTACACGCCCGATCCGACCTCGCCGGTGTCCTGGAGACTCTAGAAGGGAGAGCGCATCCCATGACCCGACCGACGGCAGTGGACCTCCTTCTTGCGAGAGCCGAGTTCGAGGCGATGGACGCGGCCGTCGGCTACCACGAGGGGCTCGCCTCTGCCGCTGAGGTCGCCGCTGCGGAGGCGAGGTTTGAACAGGTCGCCGCCAGCGTCGGGCGTCGGAGAACGCTGCGTACGTTCCTCGTATTTCCGTCCCGCCGAGACATGGTCGCGGCGAACTTCGGGCACTGAAACCCATGATGAGCCTCTGGACTGTCGGCACGGAGCTCTCCGCACTCGGTCTGCTCGCAGCCTCGACGCCCCTGCACCCAATCCTGGCGCGCGATCACTTCGCTGCGACACCTACCTACCCCACACCAGTCCTGCTCGTGCACGGTTTGCTCGGCAGCCCGACGAACTTTCTCCGCCTGCGTCGCGTGCTCTCTGCCCGGGGCGTCGGGAACCTGGCCAGTTTCTCGTACCGGCCCGCGCTCGACCACCAGCGCCTGACGCTGCAGCTCCGCGACACGATCGAGGCCGTCTGCCTGGCGACGGGTTCGGACCAGCTCGACGTAGTCGGGCACAGCCTGGGAGGGGTCCTCGCCCGCTACCTCCTCGAGGTAGGCGACGGCGGCCGCGTTCGCCGACTGGTCACTCTCGGGGCGCCATCCCTCACGGGACGACTGCCGGACCGCGAGCTCGCGATCTTCGGCGCCGACGATCCCCTGGTGTCCCCCCCGTCCTCCGCATGCGGACCACGCGGGCGGGTGGTGGTGATTCCAGACTGCGGCCACTGGGGCCTGCTCTTCCAGCACCGCGTGCTTCGTGCCGTGGAGCGCTTTCTCACGTGCTCCACGCTCGCCGTGCGGTCCCTGTGGACCTCCCGCGCCGCATGACAGCGTCACTTGCATCTCGACGCCCGCGCGCAAAACGTCGGGCTCGGGCGATGGCTCGCCGTCTCTCACCGGCGCGCGCAGCAGCTGCGTCTCGGCGCGCGGGGCCTTCGACATGGTGGGCAATCTGGCCGAGTGGGTGGCGGATTGGGTGCCAAACTCGACGAACTGCCCGGGCTGGGCCAGCGCCAGCAATGACGACATGATCTCGCCGGGGCGAGCACGACATCGAACTTTCCCGGTGCGCTGCTGCGCGGCGGCGCTTTCTTCGTTGGTCCGCTTGCCGGCCCGCTCGCGGTCCGTGACGCTCCACCGGGTTTGGAAGCGACCGTCTTCATCGGCTTTCGTTGCGCCCGCTGATCCGAGCGCATCGAACGCCACGTCGCGTTCGCCGACGCCTCCCGCTCACCGAACGCGACTCGCAGTCCGACCGCTGAGCCCGTCCTCCCCCCGGGTTCGGCATTCGAGAAGCAGCTTCGCGCGCCCGCAGTCCCTTTCAACGCACGCCGGGTCACGCGCATCCGGCAACACCGGTCGCGCGTAGAGACACGCGACCAGCACCGCCGACGGCCTTTGCCGCGGCCCAGTAGTCGGAGGACTCCAATGCGACCTCAGCTCACCGTTTTCTCGATCGCCCTGTTGTGCGCGACGGTCGCCTCGGCGGCCCAATCAGCAGGGCAACCCGCCGCGCTCGATAGGGTCCTCGGCCAGCTGCACGACATCCGTGCGGCGCGCGCCTCGAACCCCAAGCAGGGCAAAATCAGCTCCCGGCTTCTTCCTCCCGCGACGGTGGGGCCCTCGACGGGCGGTCTCGTGGCCGCACCGCCGCCGCGCACCGCCGACGGGAGTCTGCACGTGTACCTCGATTGCTCCCCGCTCGGCTCCACCGAGCTGCAGAAGCTGCAGCAGGCGGGCGTGAGGATCGAGCGCATCCAGATGGCGCGCGGCCGCGTGCAGGCGCGCGTGGACGCGAGCGCCCTCGATACGCTCGCCGGCTTCTCATGGGTGCACGCCATCCGGACCGTCGACCCGGCCGTGACACGCGTCGGTGCCGTCACGACGGAGGGCGATGCGGCGGGCCGGGCGGACGTGCTCCGCGCTCAGGGCCTCGACGGGACCGGCGTGGTCGTCGGCGTCATCTCGGACGGCATCGACAGCGTGACGGCTGCGCAGGCCACGAACGATCTCCCCGAGGTGCAGGTCCCGAACGACCTCCGCTGCCAGAAGGGCGCCGGCGACGAAGGCACGGCACTCCTCGAGATCGTGCACGACGTTGCGCCCGGTGCGAAGCTTCTCTTCAGCGGGCCGGCGAGCAGCCTCGATATGATCGACACGGTCGAGTGCCTGGTCGACGCCGGCGCGAACGTGATCGTCGACGACTTGGGGTTCTTCGGCGAGCCGTACTTCGAGGATGGCCCCGTGGCAGCAGCCGTCGACGCCGCGGTGACGGCCGGGGTTTCGTATCACTCGTCCGCGGGCAACGAAGCCGAGGAACACCTCGAGGAAGACTTCTTCCCCGCCGCGGGGTCGAACGGGCAAGTCCACGACTTCGCGGCCGGCGCGGGCGATCCATTCAACGGGGTCGTCGTGCCGGGAGGAGGGACGCTCACCTGCATTCTTCAGTGGAACGATCCGTTCGGGGGCGCCGCGGACGACTACGACCTGGTCCTGCTCGACGCCGACTTGAACGTCGTCGCGGAGAGCATCGACCCGCAGGTCGGCGCACAGGACCCGATCGAGGCGGTCGCAGTCGTGAACCAAACCGACACCGACCAGCTCGCCAACGTCCTCGTCCAGCGCTTTGCGGGTGCACCGCGCCGTCTCGAGCTCTTCTGCCTGGGCGCGGCCGCGATGGAGCACGGCACCGCCACCGGCAGCATCTTCGGGCACGCGGCACTGTCATCGGTGGTCGCCGTCGGCGCAATGAACGTTCACGATCCCGGCCTCGACGGCGTCGAGGCATTCAGCTCACACGGACCGGCTCGCATCGATTTCCCGAGGCTCGAGATTCGCGCCAAACCCGATCTCGTCGCGTTCGACGGGGTCGCGATCTCGAACGCCGGTGGCTTCCCGGCCTGCCCGCCCTTCTGCGCCTTCTTCGGCACGTCGGCGGCCGCGCCACACTCGGCGGGTATCGCCGCCTTGCTACTCGACCAGGACCCGACGCTAACGCCGGCGGAGGTGCAGGCGGCCCTCACACGGGGTGCCGTCGACATCGGACCACCGGGGTTCGACGACGCGAGCGGCTTTGGCCGGATCGACGCCCTGGCCTCGGCCGAGACATCCACCAGCTCGACCACCACGTCGACCACCCGCCCGACGTCCACGACGACGTCCACCAGCTCGACGACGACCACCAGCACCACGATTCCCGCGGTCCGCTGCGGCGACGTGAACGGCGATGGCGTAGTCGACATCGGCGACGCCCTCCTGGTGGCGCAGTTCGACGTGGGCCTCCGCCGCTGCGGGGTGGCGCCGTTCACGCACCCGGAGGTCTGCGACGTCAATGGCGACGGATCCTGCAACATCGGCGACACGCTCCGGCTGGCGCAATGCGACGTGGGACTGGTCGGCTGCACGTTCACGTGCAGGCCGTTCGCCTGTCCCTCAGGGAAGGAGCTACCATGATCCGTCGTCTCCCGAGCGTCGTCGCGTTGATCCTCACGGCCGGCACCGCCGGACTTGTCACTGGGACGGCCAGCCACGCCGCACAAGCGACGCTCGGCTGTCCCGGGACTGTCCAGACGGGGGAGCAGCTCGCGACCGGGATCACGGTCGACGTGGGCACGACCCCGCTCGGCGCGTACTCCCTCACCGTAACCTACGACCCGACCGTGCTGACGATCGCGTCGGTCGAGGGCGGAAACAGTCCCGAGTTCGCGGGGACGCCGACGACCAATCCCGGCTCCTTCACGAGTGGAAGCACGAACATTTCCGCCTTCCAGACCGGCAGCCTGACGGGACCGACCGGGGTCGTCAGCATCACTCGGGTCAGGTTCAACGTCGTCGGGGCGACCACGACCACGACGTCGGTCGGCCTCACGGTCGGCAGTCTCTTCGACACGAACTCGAATCCGATCTCCCCCACGGCGACCGGATGCATGGTGATGGTCATCGGTGGCACCGCCACGACCACCTCCAGCACCTCGACCACAAGCTCAACGACAACGACTCAGCCGGCGACGAGCACCACCACGAGCACGACAAGCACAACTACAACAGAGCCTTCGATCACCACGACGACCTCCTCCACGACGACGACGATCCCAGGTAATACGTGCCCCCTGGGGCAGGGATTTTGGAAGAACCATCCTTCGGCATGGCTGGTCCGCACGCTGACGCTAGGCAGCCAGACGTACCCCGAGAAGGAGTTGCTGACGGTTTTGAGGACGGCGCCCGGGAACGGCTCAGGGAACGACGCCAGCGTGATCCTGGCGCATCAGTTGATTACGGCGAAGCTCAACATTGCCAACGGTTCTGATCCAACAGCCATCGCGGCGACTGTGGCGGACGCAGACGGTCTCCTCGCGGCGTTCGTCGACAAGCTGCCCTATAGAGTCAGGTCGTCCTCGGTGTTGGGTCAGGCGATGGTCAACGATGCCGGGTTACTTGACAGCTACAACAGCGGGAGTCTGACGCCCAATTGCGTCGCAGAGGAAGACCCGCCAAGTGGCGCTTCTCACATCCGGGTGGGACGCTGACCCGGGACTGGCCGGTGCCGCTTCGCCTGGGGATCGCGTCACCTGGAG
>VBKJ01000070.1 GCA_005879795.1 Deltaproteobacteria bacterium | reverse complement strand
CCGGAGAGGAAGAGCGTGATCTCGCCCGTGAAGGTCTCGCCCGAGCTCGCCGGGCCGCTCGGCGCCCCGGCCGGCTTGGCGCCCGGCGTGCGGTCCTCGATCGCGACCCCGGGCTCGGCGCCGACGGTGACCGTGCTGGCGGCTCCCGGCCCGGAGAGGACGCGGACCTCCGCCGCCGGCGCGGCCGCCGCGGCGACGAGGACGAGCGTCGAGCCGACCACCACGTGACGCGCGTGGGGCACCGCCCACCCGAGCCTCATGAGGCCGCCTCTGTAGCACCCGACCCCGGGGGCTGCCAGGGCTCGAAGAGCGCGCGCCGGCCGCCCAGCTCGGCGTACGCCTCGCCGACGAGGAAGAGCGAGCCGGTCACGAGCACGGCCTCGTCGGGGCCGGCCGAGGAGAGCGCCGCGCGCAGCGCGGTCGGCGCATCGTCGACCGCCAGGGCGGGCACGCGCCCCTGGAGCGCGTCGGCGAGGGCCTGCGGGTCGGCCGCGCGGCGGCCGACCCGGGTGACGATCACACGCGCGGAACGCTCGAGCAGCGGCTCGAGCATCGCGCGCCAGTCCTTGTCGGCCATCACCGCGAACACGAGGACGACCCGCCGCTCGCCCGCGACGCCCGGCAGCTCCGCGGCGAGCGCCGCGGCGCCCGCGGGATTGTGGGCCCCGTCGACGACGACGAGCGGCCGCTCGCGGAGGACGGCCAGCCGCCCGGGCCAGCGCACCGCGGCGAGACCGGCGCGCACCGCCTCCGGTGCGCACGGGAAGCGCTCGCGCACGAGCGCGAGCGCCGTCAGGGCTACGGCGGCATTGTCGCGCTGGAAGACCCCGGGGAGCGCCAGGCTCAAGTGGTCCCAGCTGGCGCCCGGGCCGCGGAAGGCGAGCCCGCCCGGGGCCTCCCCGAGCGCGGCGTCGGTACCCACCCGGGCGACCGGCGCGCCGACCTCCGCCGCGCGGGCGAGCACGACGCGCGCCGCCTCCTCCGGAAGCCGCCCGAGCGCGAGCGGTACGCCGGCCTTCAGGATGCCGGCCTTCTCCGCCGCGATCGCCGCCAGGTCGTGCCCGAGCCAGGCCTCGTGATCGAGCGCGATCGAGGTGATCGCCGTGACCGCCGGCCGGACCAGGTTGGTCGCGTCGAGGCGGCCGCCCAGGCCGACCTCGATCACCCCGACGTCGATGCCGACCCGTGCGAACCACTCGAACGCGATCAGGGTCGCGAACTCGAAGTGCGTGAGCACGATGCCCGCCGCCTCGAGGTCGGCGCGCAGCGCCGCGACCAATTCGACGACCGCCGCGCGCGGGATCGTCCGCCCCCCCATGCGGATGCGCTCGACGAAGTCGACCAGGTGAGGCGAGGTATAGAGGCCGGTCCGGTACCCGGCCGCGGTGAGGACCGCATCCAGCATGGCCGCCGTCGAGCCCTTGCCGTTCGTGCCGGCGACGTGGAGGGCGGGCCAGCGCGCCTCGGGATACCCGCGGCGCGCGAGCGCGGCGCCCATGCGCTCGAGCTTCAGGTCCCAGCCGGCCGACACCTCGAGACCGGCCAGGTAGGCGACGGTCTCCTCGTAGGTCACGGCGGCCGGCGCCGTCTGGGGGCGACGCGCGGGCCCGCGAGCAGGTCGAGCAGCCGCGCGAGCGTCGTGCGCAGCTCGGCGCGCGGCACGATGCGGTCGAGCATGCCGCGCTCGAGCAGGAACTCGGCACGCTGGAAGCCCGGCGGCAGCTTCTGGCGCATCGTCTGCTCGACGACGCGCGGCCCGGCGAAGCCGATGAGCGCGCCCGGCTCGGCCAGGTTGACGTCGCCCAGGAGGGCGAGCGAGGCTGCTACGCCGCCGGTGGTGGGGTCGGTCATCACCGAGAGGAACGGGACACCGCGGGTGCCGAGCCGCGCCAGCGCCGCGGCGATCTTCGCCATCTGGAGGAGCGAGAAGATGCCCTCCTGCATGCGCGCGCCGCCCGAGGCCGAGACCACGACCAGCGGGAGCCGCTTCGCGGCCGCGTGCTCGATGAGTCGCGTGAGGCGCTCGCCGACGCCGCTCCCCATGCTGCCGCCGAGGAAGGCGAAGTCGAACACCCCGAGCGCGACCGGATGGCCGCCGATGCGCGCCGTGCCGGTCAGGACCGCCTCGTTCCGTCCCGTCTCGCGCCGGACGGCGGCCAGCCGCTCCGCGTACGCGCGCCGGTCGCGGAAGCCGAGCGGGTCGGCCGCGCCCACCCGGGCGTCGCGCTCGCGGAGGGAGCGGGGGTCGACGGTGACGAGCAGGCGCTGCTCGAGCGTGAGGCGGAGGTGGTGGCCGCAGCGCGGGCAGACGAAGAGCCGCCGTTCGAGGACCTTCTTGGCGTTGATCTGCCCGCAGCCCGGGCACTTCTCCCACGCCGCCGGGCCCGCCTCGGGCGACGCGCGCTCGACCTCGCTCATGCGGTGCGCGCCGACGTCGCGGCCCCGATGGCCCTTCTGAGCCCGCCGACGAAGCTCGCCACCCGCGCCGGCGCCTCCCGCTCGCCCTCCTCCAGCAGGCGCGCGAGCGCGCTCCCCACGATGACCGCGTCGGCGAAGCCGGCGATCCAGGCGGCCTGCTCGGGGCGGGAGACGCCGAAGCCGACGCCGAGCGGGAGCGTCGTGACGGCGCGTGCGCCGCGCACCAGCGCCGGCAGCTCCGCGGGCAGCTCCGCGCGCGTGCCGGTCACCCCGAGCACCGATACGAAGTAGAGGAAGCCGCTCGCCGCACGCGCGATGGTGCGCACGCGCGCGATGGGCGTGGTGGGCGCGAGCAGTGCGATCAGATCGAGCCCGGCGCCGTGCGCCGCGGCGCGCAGATCGGCCGCCTCCTCGGGCGGCAGGTCGACGCACAGGAAGCCGTCCGCGCCGGCGGCCGCCGCGTCGGCCGCGATGCGCTCCACGCCGTAGCGGAAGAACGGGTTGTAGTAGCCGAACAGCACGATCGGCTGCGCGATCTCGCTGCGCAGCTTCGCCACCAGCTCGAGGACGCGCGGCAGCGTCATCCCGGCGGCGAGCGCGCGCGCCGCCGAGCGCTGGAGGACGGGGCCGTCGGCCATCGGATCCGAGAACGGCACGCCGAGCTCGATCACGTCGGCACCCTCGGCGACCGCGGCGCGCACCAGGTCGCGGGTGGTGGGGAGGTCCGGGTCCCCCGCCGTGAAGTACGGCACCAGCGCCACCTGGCCGCGCGCGCCGAGCGCCGCGAAGGTCCCCGCGATGCGGCTCACGCGAGCTTCACCCCGAGGTGCTCGGCGACCGTTCCCATGTCCTTGTCGCCGCGGCCGGAGAGGTTGACGAGCAGGATCTGGCGGCGGTCGAGGCGCGGGGCCAGGCGGACGGCGTGCGCCACCGCGTGCGCGCTCTCGAGCGCGGGGATGATGCCCTCGGTGGCGGTGAGCAGCCGGAGTCCCTCCACCGCCTCGTCGTCGGTCACGGTGACGTAGGCGGCGCGCCCGCTGTCGCGGAGATAGGCGTGCTCGGGGCCGACGCCGGGGTAGTCGAGGCCGGCGGAGATCGAGTGCGCGCTCCGGACCTGCCCGGTCTCGTCCTGGAGGAGATAGCTCTTGCTGCCGTGCAGCACGCCCACCTGCCCGGCCGTGAGCGGGGCCGCGTGCGCGCCCGTCTCGAGCCCGCGCCCCGCCGCCTCGACGCCGATCAGCTCGACGCGCCGGTCGCGGCGGAAGGCTTGGAAGAGCCCCAGGGCGTTGCTCCCGCCGCCGACACACGCGATGCACGCGTCAGGCAGCCGCCCGCAGGCGCGCAGCACCTGGCGGCGGGCCTCGTCGCCGATCACCGCCTGGAACTCGCGCACCATGAGCGGGTAGGGGTGCGGGCCGGCGACCGAGCCGATCACGTAGAAGGTGTCGCGCACGGTCGCGATCCAGTCGCGCAGCGCCTCGTTCATGGCGTCCTTGAGCGTGCGGCTCCCCGACTCGACCACGGTCACGGTCGCGCCGAGGAGCTTCATGCGAAAGACGTTGAGGCTCTGACGCCGCACGTCCTCGGCGCCCATGAAGATCTCGCAGCGCATGCCGAAGAGCGCCGCCACGGTCGCCGTCGCCACCCCGTGCTGCCCCGCGCCCGTCTCGGCGATGAGACGGGTCTTCTTGAGCCGGCGCGCGAGGAGCCCCTGGCCGATCGTGTTGTTGATCTTGTGCGCGCCGGTGTGGAGGAGGTCCTCGCGCTTCAGATAGATGCGCGCGCCGCCCAGGCGGCGCGAGAGACGGCGCGCGAAGTAGAGCGGCGTCGGCCGGCCCGCGTACTCGCGCAGCCAGGTTGCAAGCTCGCGCCGGAACGCCGCCTCGCGCCGGAGCCGCAGGTAGGCGCGCTCCAGCTCGATGAGCGCCGGCATCAGCGTCTCCGAGACGTAACGGCCGCCGTACTGACCGAAGTGACCGGCGGCGTCGGGGAGCGCCCTCGGGCTGTCGGGCCGCGCGGGGTGCCTAGGCAGCCTTGGCGCGGCGGATGAACTCCTCGATCTTGGCATGGTCCTTCCTCCCGGGGCGGGCCTCCACCCCGGACGCGACGTCGACGCCGAAGGGGCGCAGGGCGCGCACGACCTGGGCCACCGTGTCGGGGTGGAGCCCGCCGGCCACGAAGAGGCGCGCCACGGGCAGCCCGGCCGCAGCCGCGGGATCGAGCGCGACCCCCGTGCCGCCCGGCTGGCCGGCGACGAAGCTGTCGAGCAAGAGGTAGTCGGTCGGGTAGCGCGCGGCGAGCGCGGCCAGGTCCGTGCCCGGACGGGCGCGGATCGCCTTGATCGTCCGCCAGCCCCAGCCACGGCAGTATTCGGCGTCCTCGTCGCCGTGGAACTGGAGCGCGGAGAGGCCGACCCGCGCCGCGATCTCCTCGACCCGAGTGCGGGGCGCGTCGACGAAGACGCCCACCAGCGTGCCGCCGGGCACCGCCTGCGCGATGTCGCCCGCAGCCTCGGGGGTCACGGAGCGCGGGCTTCTCGGGTGGAAGTTGAGCCCCACGAAGTCGGCGCCGGCGGCGACGGCGGCGCGCGCGTCCTCGACCGTGCACACGCCGCAGATCTTCACCTTCACGGGCACCGGAGCCACTCCGCGAGGGCCGCGCCCGGGTCGGGCCGCTCCATGAACGCCTCCCCGACCAGAACGGCGTGCGCGCCGGCCGCCGTCATGCGGCGCACGTCGGCTGCCGAGCGGAGCCCGCTCTCCGCCACCACGAGCGCCCCCGCCGGCGCGCGCGGCGCGAGGCGCTCGAGCGTCGCGAGGGAGACGGCGAAGGTGGCGAGGTCGCGGTTGTTGATACCGACGAGGGTGGCGCCGAGCGCCGCCGCGCGCCCGAGCTCGGCCTCGGTGTGCACCTCGACCAGGACCTCGAGGCCAGCGGCCGCAGCCGCCGCCATCAGGTCGGCGCCCTGCCCTGCCCCGACCGCTGCGACGATCAGCAGCACCGCGTCGGCGCCGAAGGCGCGCGCCTCGTCGATCTGGTACGGGTCGATCAGGAAGTCCTTGCGCAGGCAGGGCAGCCCCGAGGCCGCACGCGCCGCGACCAGGTGCTCGAGCGCGCCCCCGAAGAACGGGCCGTCGGTCAGCACCGAGAGCGCCGCCGCCCCGGCCGCGGCGTAGGCGCGCGCGATGGCGGCGGGGTCGTACGCCCGGCGCATCTCGCCGCGCGAGGGGGAGGCGCGCTTCAGCTCCGCGACGACGGCCGGCGCCGGGCGGGCGGCGAGCGCGGCGCGGAAGCCGCGCCGCGGCTCGGCGTAGAGCGGCCGCTCGCGGAGGGCCGACGGCGGCGTCGCCTGACGGTGCGCCGCCACCTCATCGCGCTTGGCTGCGAGGATGTCGTCGAGCAGGGTCATCACGTGACCCGGTCCGCCCGCGCGGTCGTGAACGCGACCAGCCGCTCGAGGAGCGCGGATGCGCGCCCCCGATCGATCGCCGCCGCCGCGAACGCCGCCCCCTCGCGCAGGTCCGCCGCGCGGCCTGCCACCACGAGCGCCGCCGCGGCGTTCAGGCACACGACGTCCCGCCCCGGCCCGCGCTCGCCCCCGAGGATGGCGCGCAGCCGCTCGGCCGCCTCCGCCACCGAGCCGACGCGCAGCGCAGCGATCGGCGCCGGCCCGAGCCCCGCCTCGGCCGCGGTCACCGTGCGCAGGCGGACCGCGCCCCCGGCGAGCTCGGCCACCGCGCTCTCGCCCTCGAGCGCCAGCTCGTCGAGGCCGCCCGCGCCATGCACGACCCACGCGCGCTCGGTCCCGAGACGAGCGAGGACCTGCGCCACCGGCTCGAGCCAGCGCCGGTCGAACACGCCGATCACCTGGCGCCGTACGCGGGCGGGGTTGGCGAGCGGGCCGAGCAGGTTGAAGAGCGTGCGGATGCCGAGCTCGCGGCGTGGCGCGGCCGCGTGCCGCAGCGCCGGCTGCAGCGCCGGCGCGTAGAGGAAGGCGAAGCCCACCGTGCCGAGACACGCCGAGAGCGCCGGGGGCGAGAGCGTGAGCCCGACCCCGAGCGCCTCGAGGGCGTCCGCGCCACCCACCCCGCCCGACACGGCGCGGTTGCCGTGCTTGGCGACCGGGACGCCGGCGGCCGCGGCGACCAGGCCGGCGGCGGTCGAGACGTTGAGCGTGCCGGCGCCGTCGCCGCCGGTGCCGCAGGTGTCGATCGCGTCGGCCGGCACGTCAGGGATGGGCACGGCATGGGCGCGCAACACACGCGCCGCGCCTGCCAGCTCGGCGACCACCTCACCCTTCATGCGGAGCGCGACCAGCAGGCCGGCTACCTGCGCCGGGCTAGCCTCGCCCGAGAGCACCTCCTCCATGCACGCCGCCATCTCGGCCTCGGAGAGGTCGTGGCCGTGGACCACGCGCGCGATCGCCTTGCGGAGCGGCACCGCCCCTTCCCTTCAGGCGGCGCGCGCTGGCCGGCCGCCGCGCAGGCGAGCGAGGAAGTTGCCGAGCAGCCGCTTGCCCTCGGTGGTGAGGATCGACTCGGGGTGGAACTGCACGCCCTCGACGAACAGCGCGCGGTGCCGGACGCCCATGATCTCGTCCTCGGCGGTCCACGCCGAGCGCTCGAGCTCGGCCGGCAGCGTCGCGGGGTCGATCACCAGCGAGTGATAGCGCGTCGCCGCGAAGCCTTGCGGAACGCCCGCGAACAGCCCGCGCCCGTCGTGCAGGATGGGCGAGGTCTTCCCGTGCATGATGCGCCCGGCGCGCACGATCGCGCCGCCGAAGGCGGCGCCGATCGCCTGGTGCCCGAGGCAGACGCCGAGGATGGGGATCTCGCCCGCGAAGCGCTCGATCAACGGCACCGAGACGCCCGCCTCGCGCGGCGTGCACGGCCCGGGCGAGATCACGACGCCGTCGGGGCGGAGCGCCCCCACCTCCTCCAGCGTGACGGCGTCGTTGCGGCGTACGTCGACCGCGGCGCCGAGCTCGCCCAGGTACTGGACGAGGTTGTAGGTGAAGGAGTCGTAGTTGTCGATCATGAGGAGGCGCGGCATCGCCGTCACAGCGCCTCCGCCAGGCGCACCGCCTGCAGCATGGCGCGCGACTTGTTCAGGCACTCCCGGTGCTCCGCCTCGGGATCGGAGTCGGCGACGATGCCGGCGCCCGCCTGGACGTAAACGCGCCCGCCGCGGAACAGGACGAACCGAATGGTTATCGCCGTATCCATCGCGCCCGAGAACGCGAAGTAGCCGACCGCGCCGCCGTACACGCCGCGCCGGACCGGCTCGAGCTCCTCGATGATCTCCATGGCGCGGATCTTGGGCGCGCCGCTCAGCGTGCCGGCCGGGAAGGTGGCGCGGAAGGCGTCGAAGCAGTCGCTCCCGGGCGCCAGCGTGCCGCGCACGTTGGAGACCAGGTGCATGACGTGCGAATAGCGCTCGATCACGAAGCTCTCGGTCACCTGCACCGTGCCGGTCGCGGCGACGCGCCCCACGTCGTTCCGCCCCAGGTCGAGGAGCATGACGTGCTCGGCGCGCTCCTTGGGGTCGGCCGCCAGCTCGGCGGCGAGCGCCGCGTCCTCGCGCTCGACCGTGCCGCGCGGGCGCGTGCCGGCGATCGGACGCACCGTCACCTCGCCGCCCTCGACCCGCACCATCACCTCGGGCGAGGCGCCGGCGAGCGCGTGGTCGCCGAGCGCCAGGTAGAACATGTAGGGTGAGGGGTTCACGGTCCGGAGGCAGCGGTAGACGTTGAAGGGCGCCGCCGCGAGCGGCAGCTCGAAGCGCTGCGCCAGCACGACCTGGATGACGTCGCCGGCGCGGATGTACTCCTTGGCGCGTGCGACGATCTTCTCGTAGGCGGCCTGGGTGAAGTTCGAGCGCACCTCGCCGGGCGCCGCGTCGACCGGCGCGGGCTCGATCGGCGGCACCGCGAGGCGGGCGACCAGCGCGTCGATGCGCGCCACCGCGGCATCGTACGCCGCCTCGAGCGACTCGCCCCCGCGCACGTGCACGTGCGACACGACCTTGATCTTCTGCGCCACGTTGTCGAAGACGAGGAGACTCTCGGCGAGGAGCAGGCAGGCGTCCGGCAGCCCGAGGTCGTCGGTGGCGCGCTCGGGCAGCCGCTCGAAGGCACGCGCCATCTCGTAGCCGATGTAGCCGACGGCGCCGCCCGCGAAGCGCGGCAGGCCGGGGACGGCCACGGGGCGGTACTCCGCGAGCAGCCGCCGGAGCGCCTCGAACGGGTCGTCCACCGTGTGGCGCACCGGCGGGCGGCCCGGCGTCTCGATCTCGAGCGTGCGCCCGCGGCTGCGCCAGACGCGCGCCGGCTCGGTGCCGAGGAAGCTGTAGCGCCCCCACTTCTCGCCGCCCTCGACGCTCTCCAGGAGGAAGCCGTACGGCCCGCGATGGATCTTCAGGAACGCCGACACCGGCGTCTCCAGGTCGGCCAGGATCTCGCGGCAGACGGGGATCAGGTTTCCCTCGCGCGCGAGCGTCGCGAGGTCGCCGCGCGCGGGCCAGGTGGCCCCGGCGCGCAGCGTGCGCGCTTCGGCCGCCTCTGTGCGCGCTGCGCGCTTCATTCCGAGGCCACGAAGGCGTGCTCGATACCTTCGTGCTCGCGCAGGCGGTGCATCATCTCGGTCGCCTGCTCGGAGGTGGTGAAGCGGCCGACCTGCACGCGGTACCAGGTGTCGCCGTCGCGCACCACGCGTACCAGGTTGGCGTCGTAGCCGCGGCCGCGGAGCTGCTTCACGAGGTGATCGGCCTCGTCGCGGCCGCGGGTCGGGTTGGCGAGCACCGTGAAGCCGCCCGCGGGGGGCGGCGGGAGCGCCCTCGCGCTGCGCGGCGGCTCGGGCGGAGCGGCGTGCACCGGGGCCGGCAGCTTCGGCGCGACAAGCTTCTCGGGAACGTTCGCCGTCAGGTGGAACGGCCGCGGGCGCGGCTTGGCCGCGAGCGCCATCGGAGCGTGCCGCGCGGGCTTCGCCACCACCGGCGCCAGCGGGGGCGTCGCCGCCGCGGCCTGTCGCGGGAGCCCGGGCTCTGCCGGCGGGGCCGGCTTCGCCTCCTCGCGCACCCTTTCCGGCTCGGGCGCCCGCTCGGGGCCATGCTCGCCCATCAGCTTGTCGTAGAAGGCGAACTCGGGCTCCGCCTTCGGATGCTGCCCCCCGGGCGGCGGCGCGGAGGTGACGGCCAGGCGCATCACCTGCTGCTCGCCCAGGCTGCGCGCCTGCGAGCCCTTCCCGACGTAGAAGCCGAGGAGGTACACGACGCCGCAGGTGGCGATCCAGGCGACGAGGATGACCAGCCGATCTCCCAGCCCGAGCCCGCCGCGCGCCTCTCTCGCCATCCCCCCTCCTTCACATCCGCTCGGGCGCCGTCACGCCGGCCAGCCCGAGCGCGCCGCGCAGCACCTGCTGGACGGCGCACACCAGCGCGAGCCGAGCCTGCGTCAGCGCGCGGTCCTCGGTCAGGATGCGCTGCCGATTATAGTAGCGGTGGAAGGCGCCGGCCAGGTCGAGGGCGTGGAAAACGACGCGGTGGGGCTCCAGGTCGCGCGCCGCCGTCTCGACCACGTCGGGGTAGCTCGCGACCGCGCGCACCACCTCCACCTCGGGATCGCCGAGCGGCGACAGGTCCGGCTCGGCGGCGAGCGGGATGCCGCTCTCCGCCGCCTGGCGCAGCACGCTCGCGATGCGGGCGTACGCGTACTGCACGTAGAAGACGGGATTGTCGGTGCTCTGCTGCTTGGCGAGGTCCAGGTCGAACTCGAGGTGGCTGTCGGACTTGCGCATGAGGAAGAAGAAGCGTGCCGCGTCCACCCCCACCTCGTCGAGCAGCTCGTCGAGGGTCACGTACTCCGCCCGGCGCGTGGACATCTTCACCTGCTCGCCGTGCCGGGTGAGGGTCACGAACTGGTAGATGACCGGGCAGATGCGCGCCGCGTCGGCCCCCAGCGCGCGCAGCGCCGCCGCCACCTCCTGGTGCTCGGCGATGTGGTCGGCGCCGAGCACGTCGATGACGGCGTCGAAGCCGCGCGCGAGCTTGTCCAGATGATACGCGATGTCGGGCAGCCGGTAGGCGGGCTCGCCCGAGCTCTTGACCAGCACGCGGTCCTGCTCGAGGCCGACCGCCGCGCCGCGGAGCCACACCGCCCCCTCGCGCCGTTCGACCAGGCCGCGCGCCTCGAGCGCCGCCAGGGTGCGCTCGATCGCCCCCGAGCGGTAGAGCGAGTCTTCGTTGAAGTAGTGATCGAAGGCGATCCCGAGGCGCTCCTGCGTGGCGCGGATGGCGGCGAAGATCGATTGCTCGGCGGCGGCGCGGAACGCGGCCCCGTCGTCTCGGGCGAGCGCCGCACCGTGGCGCTCGACCAGGCCGCGCGCGATGTCGCGGACGTAGTCGCCCCGGTAGCCGTCCTCGGGGAAGCCGGCGGGCCCGCCGATGAGCTCCAGGTAGCGGGCCCGCACCGACTCGGCCAGCACCTTCATCTGCCGCCCGGCGTTGTTGAAGTAGTACTCGCGCTCGACCCGCCAGCCGGTCGCCACGAGCAGGCGCGCGAGCGTGTCGCCGATCACCGCGTTGCGCCCGTGGCCGACGGTGAGCGGGCCGGTCGGGTTGGCGCTCACGAACTCGACCTGCGCGCGGCGCCCGGCGCCCGCCGCCGAGCGCCCGTAGGCCTCGCCCGCGGCCAGCGCCTCGGCGAGCATCCGCTGCCAGAAGGCCGGCGCGAGGCGTATGTTGATGAAGCCGGGGCCCGCGACCTCCGGCGGCCCCTTGAGCCAGCCGCCAGGCGCCGCGGCCTCGAGGTGGCCGGCCAGCAGGCGGGCGATGGCTTGCGGCGGGCGGCCCTCGGCGCGCGCCAGGACGAGCGCGGCGTTGGTCGAGAGGTCACCGAACCTGGGATCGCCCGGCACCTCGACGGCGAAGGCCGGCGGCTCCTGCGCGCCGAGCTCGCCCGCGGCGATCGCCGCGCTCAGCGCCTGGCGGACGAGCCCTTCAACGTGGCGCTTCATCCCCGCCCCCCGAGCGCCAAAGACAGCCGCCGGGGTGCGGGTCCGGGACGCGGGGAGCCGGCATGGCGCTCCTTGTATGCGCCACCGCACGGGCGGTCAACTCTCCCGGGGGCCCGTCCAGTGCTCGGGCGCGGCGCCCTGCGCCCTTCCGATGCCCCCGGATCCCGTCGGCCGGCTCGAGCGCTCTCGCGCTCGGCCTCCCGCGCCGCCGGGGGGCCGGGTCAACCTGCCGCGGCCCGGCGACGGCGCGCCGGGGCGGCCTCCTTGCCCTTGGCCGGGGCGCGCCGGCGGGCCGGCTTCTTCGCGGGCGGCTTCTCGGCCTTCGCCCCCGCGCGCTCGACCAGCTCGACCACCGAGAGCGCCGCCGCATCCCCGTGGCGCGCGCCCAGCTTGACGACGCGTGTGTAGCCGCCCGCGCGGGAGGCAAAGCGCGGCGCGATCTCGTCGAAGAGCTTCTTCACGACGCTGCGCCGCCGGATGAGCGCGGCGGCGCGCCGGCGGGCGTGCAGCGTCCCCTGCTTGCCGAGGGTGACCATGCGGTCGCCCCAGCGGCGCAGCTCCTTCGCCTTGGCGTCGGTGGTGCGCACCACCTCGTGCTCGAGGAGCGCGGTCACCAGGTTGCGGAAGAGCGCACGGCGGTGGGCCGCCGTGCGCCCGAGCTTCACGCCGGCAACGCGGTGGCGCATGTCCTAGGACGTCTCCCTCTCCCGCTGTATGCGGCGGCGATCGAGCTCCTCGCGCGAGGGGAAGTTCTCGACCCGCATGCCGAGCGAGAGCCCCATCTCGTGCAGGAACTCCTTGATCTCGTTCAGCGATTTACGGCCGAAGTTCTTGGTCTTGAGCATCTCTTGCTCGGTCTTCTGCACCAGCTCGCCGATGTACTTGATGTCCGCGTTCTGCAGGCAATTGGCCGAGCGCACCGAGAGCTCGAGGTCGTCGACCGGGCGGTAGAGGGCCTCGTTCTGCGGCGCCTCGCCCCGCTCGCCGCCCTCGCCCGTCGCCGCCGACGGCTCCTCCTCGAAGTTCACGAAGATGCCGAGCTGCTGCTGGAAGATGCGCGCCGCGTGGGCGACCGCGTCCTCCGGCCGCACGCTCCCGTCGGTGTGCACCTCCAGCACCAGGCGGTCGTAGTCGGTCCGCTGCCCGACGCGTGCGTTGGTGACCGTGAAGTTCACCTTGGTGATGGGCGAGAAGATCGCGTCGATGGGGATGGTGCCGACCGCATCGTCCTCGCGCTTGTTGCGCTCGGCAGGCACGTAGCCGCGGCCCATGCGGATGACGAGCTCGGCGTCGAGCTCGGCGTCCTTGGCGAGGGTGGCGATGTGCTGGTGCGGGTTCAGGATCTCGACCCGCGGGCCGGCCTGGATGTCGCCCGCCGTGACCTCGCGCGGCCCCTTGGCCTGGATGCGCGCCGTCTCCTCGACCGCGCTGTCGTGCAGCTTGACTCGCACCTCCTTCAGGTTGAGCACGATGTCGGTCACGTCCTCGGTCACGCCCGGGACGGTGGAGAACTCGTGCAACACGCCCTTCACGCGCAGGGCGACGATGGACGCGCCCTGCAGCGAGGAGAGCAGCACGCGGCGAAGCGCGTTGCCGATCGTCGTGCCGTAGCCGCGCTCGAAGGGCTCCCCGAAGAACTTGCCATAGGTGGGCGTGAGGCTCTTCTCGTCGACCTCGAGCCGCTTCGGCTTGATCAGCTCGCGCCAGTCCTGGGCGAGGGTATCCGCGCTCTCCGTTTCGAGTGCTTCGAATTCCATGACACCTTCCTCTGCTCGCGTCACTTGGAGTAGAGCTCGACGACCAGCTTCTCGTTGATGGGCATCGTCAGGTCGGCCCGCACCGGGAACGCCTTCACCGTGCCGCTGAACGCCTGGGGTTCGACCTCGAGCCATTCGGGCACGCCGCGCCGCTGCGCCAGCTCGAGCGCCTCCTGGATGCGGGCGACCTTGCGGCTGCGCTCGCGCACGGAGACGATGTCCCCGCGCTTCACCAGGTAGGAGGGCACGTCGACCTTCTTGCCATTCACCCGGAAGTGTCCGTGGCGCACGAGCTGCCGCGCCTCGGCGCGCGAGGTGGAGAAGCCGAGCCGGTAGACGATGTTGTCGAGCCGGCGCTCGAGGAGCTGGAGCAGCGTCTCGCCGGTCACGCCGCGCGTCCGGTCGGCAAGCGTGAAGTAGCGACGGAACTGCGCCTCGAGCACGCCGTAGATGCGGCGCAGCTTCTGCTTCTCGCGCAGCTGGATGGAGTACTCGCTGAACTTCGGGCGTGCCTGGCCGTGCTCGCCGGGCGGATAGTTGCGCCGCTCGATGGCGCAGCGGTCGGTGTAGCAGCGCTCGCCCTTCAGGAAGAGCTTCAACCCCTCGCGCCGGCAGTGCCGGCAGACGGCCCCCGTGTATCGTGCCACGTCGACTCCTCAGACCCGCCGCCGCTTGGGCGGCCGGCAGCCGTTGTGCGGGATGGGGGTGACGTCCTTGATCAGGTTCACCGTGAATCCCGCCGCCTGGAGGCTGCGCAGCGCGGCCTCACGCCCCGCCCCCGGCCCCTTCACGAAGACCTGCACCTGGCGCATGCCGAGCTCGCCGGCCTTGCGCGCCGCGGCCTCGGCCGCCACCTGGGCGGCGAAGGGCGTGCCCTTGCGCGAGCCCTTGAAGCCGACCGCTCCCGCGCTCGACCATGCCACCACGTTGCCCTGCGCGTCGCTGATGCTGATGATGGTATTGTTGAAGGTGGAGTGGATGTGCACCACTCCCTCCGCCACCATGCGCTTCGCTTTCTTGCGGCGCGCCGACGCCGCCTCGGGCGCGGCCGCGGCCGGCTTCTCGGCGGCGGGCGCCTCCTTCTGCTTCGCCATCCCGAACCCTCATCCCTTCTGGGGCGGCGGCTTCTTGCCCGCGATGGCGCGCCGCGGCCCCTTGCGCGTGCGCGCGTTGGTGTGCGTCCGCTGGCCCCGCACCGGCAGGTTCCGCCGGTGGCGCAGCCCGCGGTAGCAGCCGAGGTCGACCATGCGCTTGATGCTCGCCGCGACGTCACGGCGCAGGTCGCCCTCGACCTTGTAGCCGGCGTCGATCGCGCGGCGCAGCCGCGTCGTCTCCTCGTCGGTCAGGTCGTCGGTCTTGCGCCCGGGATCGACGCGCGCCTCGGCGCACAGCTTGAGCGCCGCGCTCCGGCCGATGCCGTGGATGTACGTGAGGGCGATCTCCATGCGCTTGTTGCGCGGCAGATCCACTCCGGCGAGTCGCGCCATCCCCCTACCCCTGCCGCTGCTTGTGGCGCGGGTTGGTGCACAGCACGCGCACCACGCCCGCGCGGCGGATCACCTTGCACTTCTTGCAGATCGTCCTGATCGAAGCCCGCACCTTCATTTTGAATCCCTCACTTCGCTCGGGACCTCGCTCACGCTCGCGTCCTACCTCGTGCGCGCCGTGATCCGGCCCCGCGACAGGTCGAGCGGCGAGATCTCGACCGTCACCTTGTCGCCCGGCGCGATGCGAAGATACCGCATGCGCAGCGCGCCCGAGACGTGGGCCAGCACCTGGTGGCCGTTGTCGAGCAGCACGCGGACGAGCGCGTTCGGCATGAGCCGCGAGACGGTCCCGCTGACGGCGATCGCGTCGCCTTGCATGTCGCGTCGGGCCTTCAGGGTAAACTCAAAATATACGGGCCGTTGCCGGTCACCGCAACGGAGTGCTCGAAGTGCGCCGAGAGCCGCCCGTCGCGCGTCGCCGCCGTCCAGCCGTCCTCCTTGACGTAGACCTCGGGGCGCCCGGCGCACACCATCGGCTCTATGGCGACCACGAGGCCCTCCTCGAGGCGCACGCCCCGCGCGCCGGTGCGGTAGTTCGGCACCTGCGGATCCTCGTGCAGGCTGCGTCCGATGCCGTGGCCGACGAAGTCGCGCACCAGCGAGTAGCCCGCCGCCTCGGCCGTGTCCTGGATGGCGCCCGAGATGTCGGCCACGTGGCCGCCGGCCTGGGCCGCCTCGATGCCGGCCACGAGCGCCGCCCGGGTGACCTCCATCAGCCGCTCCGCCTCGGCCGTCACGCGCCCGACCGGCACGGTCAGGGCCGCGTCGCCGTAGTAGCCGCGGTAGCAGACCCCGAAGTCGAGTCCCACGATGTCTCCTTCGCGCAGCGTGCGCTTGCGCGACGGGATGCCGTGCACCACCTCGTCGTTGATCGAGATGCAGATCGAGGCGGGGAAGACGCGGCCGGCCACCGTGTAGCCCTTGAACGCCGGCCGCGCGCCGCGCCTGAGCGTCAGCTCCTCGGCGAGCGCGTCGAGCTCGGCGGTGGCGACGCCCGGCCGGACGTGCCCTCGCACCGCGGCCAGGATCTCGGCGACGATCACGTTCGCCCGCCGCATGTGCTCGATGTCGTCCTTCGACTTGAGCAGGATCATCACACGCTCGCCGCCAGGCGCCGGAAGACGTCCTCGGGGCTGCCGGCGCCGTCGACCTCGCGCAGGAGCCCGGCGGCCCGGTAGTGCTCGAGCACGGGCGCGGTCTCGCGCCCGTAGACCTCCATGCGGTGGCGCACGGTCTCCTCGCGGTCGTCGGCGCGCTGCACGAGCCGGCCGCCGCAGCGATCGCAGCGGTCCGCCTGCGCGGGTGGACCGAAGCGCAGGTGGAACATGGCGCCGCACTGCTCGCACACGCGCCGGCCGGCGAGGCGCTCGAGCGCGGCCTCGCGCGGCAGGGTGATCAGGAGGACGCCGCCGAGCGGCTGGCCGCGGCGCGCGAGCAGCGCGTCGAGCGCCCGCGCCTGCGCCAGCGTGCGCGGGAAACCGTCGAGGAGGAAGCCGCCCTGGCAGTCGGCGGCGTCGAGGCGCTCGGCGACGAGGTCGATCACGACCTCGTCGGGGACCAGCCGGCCCTGCTCCATGGAGCGCTTGGCCTCGAGCCCGAGTTGCGAGCCGCGGCGCGCCGCCTCGCGCAGCAGGTCGCCGGTCGAGACGTGGCACGCGCCGAAGCGGCTCGCCAGCAGCTTCGCCTGCGTCCCCTTGCCTGCGCCCGGCGTTCCCATAACGAGGTGCCTCAGCACGCCCGCCCTACCGCCGCCCCCGGATGCGGCCGCCCTTCATGAAGCCCTCGTAGCTGCGGGTGATCATGTGCGTCTCCATCGCCGACACCGTGTCGAGCGCGACGCCGACGACGATCAGGAGGGCCGTGCCGCCGAAGTAGAAGGGCACGTTGTAGCGGCTGATCAGGATGGTCGGCAGCACGCAGACCGCGGCCACGTAGAGCGCGCCCGTCAACGTGATGCGCGTGAGGATGCGGTCGATGTACTCCGCCGTCCTCGGCCCCGGCCGGATACCGGGGATGTAGCCGCCGAACTTCTTCATGTTGTCGGCGACGTCGGCCGGATTGAAGGTGACAGCCGTGTAGAAGTAGCAGAAGAAGACGATGAGCCCGACGTACACCAGCATGTAGAGCCAGCTGCCCGGCTGGAGGTGGTCCTGCACCCAGCGCGCCGCGGGGTGGTCGATGAAGCCGGTCACCGTGCTCGGGAAGAGGAGTATCGAGGAGGCGAAGATGGGCGGGATCACGCCCGAGGTGTTGATCTTGAGCGGCAGGTGCGAGCTCTGCCCGCTGTACATCCGCCGGCCCACCATGCGTTTGGCGTACGCCACCTGGATGCGACGCTGCGCGCGCTCCATGTAGATGATGGCCGCCACCACCGCGACCATGAGGAGCGCCATCGCGACCGCCCGGAAGATCGACCATTCGCCGTGCCGCACGAAGTTGGCGACCGTGCCCGCGGCGCCCGGCATCCCCGCCACGATGCCCGCGAAGATTATGAGCGAGATCCCGTTCCCGATGCCGCGCTCGCTGATCTGCTCGCCGAGCCACATGATGAAGGCGGTCCCGGTGGTGAGCGTGATCATGGTCATGATCCGGAAGTGCCAACCGGGCTCGAACACCACGCCGCCGCCCCCGGGGGCCTGGATGGTCTCCAGGCCGCGCGCGATGAACAGGCTCTGCACCATCGACAGCAGCACCGTGCCGTAGCGTGTGTACTGGGTGATCTTGCGCCGGCCGAGCTCACCCTCCTTGGAGAGCTTCTCCAGGTAGGGGATCACGACCGTGAGCAGCTGGAGGATGATGCTCGCGCTGATGTAGGGCATGATGCCGAGCGAGAAAATCGAGAAACGCTCGAGCGCGCCGCCCGTGAACACGCCGATCAGGCCGAGGAGGCCGCGCGCCTGGTCGAAGTAGGACTTGAGGGCGGCGGTGTCGATGCCGGGTGTCGGGATGGCGACCCCGAGGCGGTAGACGGCGAGGGCGACGGCGCTGAAGAGAAGCCGCCGCCTGAGCTCGGGCACCCGCGGGGCGTTGGCGAAGCCTTCAAGCATCGAGTACCTCCGCACTGCCGCCCGCGGCGGCGATCAGCTCCCGGGCGCGCTTGCTGAACGCCTGCAGCCGCACCGTGAGTGCGTGCGGCAGCGCGCCGTCGGCGAGGCACTTGACGGGATGGCGGCCGCGCACCAGCCCGCGCGCGCGCAGCTCCTCGGGCCCCACCATGCTGCCCGCGGGGAAGGCCGCGAGCTGGCCGAGGTTCACGATCGCGTACGGCACGCGCGCGACCGGGCGGAAGCCGCGCTTCGGGAGCCGCCGCTGGAGCGGCATCTGGCCGCCCTCGTAGCCGGGCGGGCTGTTGCCGCCCGAGCGCGAGCGCCGCCCCTTGTGGCCGCGGCCGGCCGTCTTGCCCTGGCCCGAGCCGGGGCCGCGGCCGACGCGCTTCGGCGCGCGGCTCGCCCCCGGGGCGGGATGGAGCTGTCCGAGATGCACGGGCCGCCCGTCGCTCGCGCTCATGCCCTACTCCTCCACCGCCACCAGGTGCGCCACCAGGCGCAGCATGCCGCGCACCGCGGGCGAGTCCTTGAGGAGCACCGCCTTGCCGCGCCGCGTGAGGCCGAGGCCGCGCAGGGTGGAGCGCTGGCGCGGGCTCGTCCCGATCGCGCTCCGGCTGAGGGTCGCCTTGACGATGCGATCCTTCATGCGCCGCGCAGCTCCGCCAGGTTCTTGCCGCGCAGCGCCGCGATCGCCTCCGGCGGGCGGAGCAGCTTGAGCGCGGCCATCGTCGCGCGCACCATGTTGTGCGGGTTGTTCGAGCCGATGCACTTGGTGAGGACGTTGGCGATGCCGGCCAGCTCCACCACCGCGCGCACGCCGCCGCCCGCGATCACGCCCGTGCCGTCGGAGGCGGGCTTGAGCAGCACCGTGCCGGCGCCGAAGTTGCCGGTCACCTCGTAGGGGATGGTGCCGTCGGTGATGGGCACCGCGAGGAGGCTCTTCTTGGCCTCGTCGATGCCCTTGCGGATCGCCTCCGGCACCTCCTTGGCCTTGCCGAGCCCGAAGCCGACGTGCCCGTTCTGGTCGCCCACCACCACCAGCGCGCTGAAGCTGAAGCGCCGGCCGCCCTTGACGACCTTCGCCACGCGGTTGATGTAGACGACCTTCTCCTTCAGCTCGACGCCGTGGGCGTCGGTGATGATGCGGCGAGGCCCGCCGGAGGAACGTTCCGCCATGGGTCCTTTCTCAGAACTTGAGTCCGCCCTCGCGCGCCCCGTCGGCGACGGCGCGCACGCGGCCGTGGTAGAGGAAGCCGTTGCGGTCGAACACGATCTCCTCGATTCCCTTCTCGCGGCAGCGCCGGGCGGCCAGGAGCCCCACCTGCTTGGCGGCGCTCACGTCCGCGGTCTTCTTGAGCTGCGCGCGCAGCTCGGGCGTGAGCGTCGAGACCGCGAGCAGCGTCCTGCCCGAGCTGTCGGCGATTACCTGCGCGTAGGTGTGCCGGCCGCTGCGGAAGACGGAGAGCCGGGGCCGCTCCTCGGTGCCGCGCACCCGCTTGCGCACCCGCGCCCGGCGGCGTCCCCGCGCGACGGCGGTGGGATTGGTTCGCATCAGCGCGCCCCCGCGGCGCCCGCCGCCTTCCCGGCCTTGCGGCGGATGCGCTCCTCGGCGTACTTGACGCCCTTCGCCTTGTAGGGCTCGGGCGGCCGGAGCTTGCGCAGCGCGGCCGCGGCTTGGCCGAGGAGCTCGCGGTCGGCGCCCTCGAGCGTGATCGCCACCTGGCGGTCGACCCTGGCGGAGAGCCCCGGCGGCAGCCGGAAGTGGATCGGGTGGGAGTAGCCGAGGGTCAGGACGACGACGCTGCCGCGGGCCTCGGCGCGGTAGCCGACGCCGCTCACCTCGAGCGCGCGCGTGAAGCCCTTGCTCACCCCGCGGATCATGTTGCCGACCAGCCGCTGCGTGAGTCCGTGCAGGCTCCTCGCGCGGCGCGAGTCGTCCGTGCGCGTCACCAGCACCCTGCCGCTCTCGACCGCGACCGTGACTCCCGGCGCCAGGCGCCGCTCGAGCTTCCCCTTCGGGCCCTCCACCCGCACCAGCCCGTCGCCGACCTGCACCTTCACGCCTGCAGGCACCGGGATGGGGAGCTTGCCGATCCGTGACATGACCAGAGCCTACCAGACCGTGCAGAGGAGCTCGCCGCCGACGTTCTCGCGCCGCGCGGTCCGATCCACCAGGATGCCCTTCGGGGTGGAGAGGACGTTGACGCCGAGCCCGCGCCGCACGGCCGGGATATCCTTGACGCCGACGTAGACGCGCAGGCTCGGCCGGCTCACGCGCTTGAGCCCGCTGATCACGGGCTTCCGCTGCGCGTCGTAGCGCAGGTCGATGCGCAGGACGTTGCACGGCGTGGCCTCCACCACCGTCATCCCCCCGAGGTAGCCCTCCTCCACCAGCACGCGGACGATCTCCTCCTTCTGGCGCGCCCACGGCACGTCGACGCTCGGCTTGCGGGCGTGGGCGGCGTTGCGGATGCGCGTCAGGAGGTCGGCGATGGGGTCAGTCGTCATGCGGGTCGGCTCTTCGGTTCGTCCATCGAAAACCCTCGCTCACCAGCTCGCTTTGGTGAGGCCGGGGATCTGCCCCTTGCGCGCGAGGTGGCGGAGACAGAGCCGGCACATGCGGAAGCGGCGATAGAAGGCGCGCGGGCGCCCGCACAGCGGGCAGCGGTTGTAGGCCCGCACCTTGAACTTCGGGGGGCGCGATGCCTTCACCATGAGACAGGTCTTTGCCATGATCACGTTTCCGTTCAAGCCCGGAAGGGCATGCCGAGTGCCTTCAAGAGCGCCTTCCCCGGCGCGTCGCTGCGCGCCGTCGTGCAGATGACCACCGTGAGGCCCTTGATCTTGTCCACCTTGTCGAGGTTGATCTCGGGGAAGATGACCTGCTCGCGGAGCCCGAGCGAGTAGTTGCCGCGCCCGTCGAAGGCGCGGTCGGGCACGCCCTTGAAGTCGCGCACGCGCGGCAGGGTCACGTTCACCAGCCGGTCGAAGAACTCGTACATGCGATCGCCGCGCAGGGTGACCATCGCCCCGATCGGCACGCCCTCGCGCAGCTTGAAGTTCGCGATCGCCTTCTTGGCGCGCGTGACCACGGGCTTCTGCCCGCTGATCGCCGCCAGCTCCTCGACCGCGGAGTCGAGCAGCTTGGGGTTCTGCGTCGCCTCGCCGAGCCCCATGTTGAGCACGATCTTCTCCAGGCGCGGCACGGCCAGCGCGTTCTCGAGGCCGAGGTCGCGCATGAGCGCGGGGGCGATCTCGGCGCGGTAGCGGTCGCGCAGGCGGGGGGGCATGCTCACTCGCCTCCCAGCGGCTCGCCGCAGCGCCGGCAGATGCGCTCGCCGCGGCCGTCCGGCAGCCGCCGGTGGCCGACGCGGGTCGGCTTGTTGCACCTGGGGCAGATGGGCACGACGTTGGAGAGGTAGATCGACGCCTCCTTCTCCTG
>VBKJ01000069.1 GCA_005879795.1 Deltaproteobacteria bacterium | reverse complement strand
CGAGGACGTCGCGGCCCGCGAGAGCGGGCGGGACGGTGTCCTTCTGGACGGGTGTCGGGCGGGTGAAGCCGAGCTCGCGCGTGGCGCGGAGGAGGGCGGGGTCGAGGCCGAGGCCGGTGAAGGGCACGAGAGGGCAGGTGTAGGGCAGTGCCCTCGCTCGCGCAACGTCGGGCCGTGCGGTGGCCATGTCACGTTGCCGGCGGGCACGTCGCTGCGTATAGATCGGGCCTTGGCGGCCACCTGCGATCATCTGCTCTGGGGCGCTGCGGATCTCGACGTCGCGATTGCCGCGCTGGCGGAACGCACCGAGGTTCGCGCGACCGCGGGTGGGCAGCATCCCGACCTCGGTACGCACAACGCCATTGCGGCGCTCGGCCGCAGGCGGTTCCTGGAGGTGATCGCTCCCGATCCGACGCTCCCGCCCGGCGCACTTGCTCGGCGGCTCGCCGGCATGAAAACGCCCACGTTGATCATGTGGGCCGCGCGCACGCCGAGCGCCGCCGACACGGCGGCCCGGGCGGAGGCCGAGGGATATCAGGCCGCCGTGGTCGAGGGACACCGGTCGCGACCCGACGGCAAGCTCGTGCGCTGGACGAACGTCTTCGTCAGCGGTCACGGCGGCGGGACGTTGGTGCCCTTCTTCGTCGAATGGCACGGCGGCTCGCACCCCGCGGACGATGGCCCCAGGGGCCTGCGGCTCCAGGCGCTCCGTGCCGAGACGCCGCAGGCCGAGGCGCTCCGCGCCGTGCTGAAGGCGCTCGACGTCCGTCTCGCCGTCTGCAAGGCGCCCACCGCCCGGCTCGTCGCCGTGCTCGACACGCCGCGTGGTCGAATCGAGCTGGCAGGACCCTAGGCTAGACGGCCGGCATGCGGAGGCGAAGCCCGGCCTTCAGGGTCGACGAGGCTACGATGTGTTATGTGATCTCATGAGACCGCACGAGACGGGGGACGTTGATGGCCAGACAGAGGACGAAGGGCAAGGGGGCGAAGAACGTCGCTTGGAAGAAGGTCACCAAGACTGCCGGTGCCAAGCGCAGGACAGGGAGAGCCGCGAAGAAGCCTCGCGAGCCGGCTCCGAAGACATCCGCTGCCAAGCCCGCGGTCCCCAGGACCGTCGAATCGACGGCCATGGACCTCCTCCGCGCTTGGTCGCCGTCCCGCTACTCGACGCGCTGATCCCGAAGAGCCCGGCCCGCTCGACGCTTGCCACGAGGCGAGGCGCTCGGCGGGAACGCGTGCCTGGAGTCGTTTCGGTTCCACGGCGGGCTCAGGGATCGAGACGGGTCACGTCCACCGCGTCCGATCCCTTCGGGAGGACGACGAGTGTCCCGTCCTCGCCGAGCACCATACCGCGCGGCGGCACCTCGTTCGTGTCGCGCCGGAAGATGTGCGCCAGGAGTGCGTTGTCCGGAGGCGGCGTGAGGTGCGTGAGCACGAGGAGCCTCACGCCCGCGGCGACGGCCTCGCGGGCGGCGTCGGCTGGATCCGAATGGTAGCTCTGGATGTCGCCGAGAATTCTCGCGATGCGCGATTCGCCCGTCTCGCGCGCCGCGTCCGCCATGATCCGCACGACGGCGTTCGCCTGCGCCTCGTGCACGAGGACATCCGCCCCGCGCGCTTGCATCACGAGATTCGGAGACGGTCCGGTGTCCCCGCTCACCACCACGGACCGGCCGCCGTAATCGAACCGGTAGCCGAAGGCGGGCTTCACGGGATCGTGCGCGACCGCGAACGCCGTCACGACGACGCCATCCTCGTCGAGCACGCGGGTCGCGTCCGCGGCACCCAGCAGAAGGGGCACGGGGACCATCGCGGCCCGATCGGGCGGGAGCAGCGCGGCGCCGTGGTGCGCGACCCGGAAGCGGGTGTCGGCGGCGTAGGCCTCGGCGAAGCCGTGCACGAGCTCGGTGACCCCGTCGGGCCCGTACACGCGGAGCGCGCCCGGCCGCCCGGCCACCCAGGTCTGCAGGTTGAACTCGCCGAGCTCGCCGATGTGGTCGGAGTGGAGGTGGGTGTAGAGGACGGCCCCGATCGCCTCGCCGCGGATCCGACGCAGCGCGAGCGTCCGCCAGCTCCCCGGCCCGGTGTCGACGATCCACATGCGACCGCCGGCGAAGATCGCGGTGCACGCCTCCGCGCGCCGGGGCGACGGGATCGGCGACGACGTCCCGCAGAGCAGGACGCGGAGCGCATCGGGCGCGAGGAGACCGGACATGTCGCGCCCGATGCGCCGCCGCGCGATGCGCTCGACGATCGCGTCCTGCACCCGCGGCGACCGGAGCGCGAGACTGCCCGCCCCGACCACGGCCACGGCGAGCGCGAGGAGGACCCAGAGGATGCGCCTCATCACCCCTCGGCCGGGGGGAACGGACGGTTCAGCGCCGGACGCGGCGGCTCGCGGACGTCGGGGATCGGGCCTGCGAGCCCGACGTGGTCGGCGAAGAAGGGCAGGATGCCCGCCCGCTCGAGGACGGCATCGAGCCGTTCGCTGCGATGCTCGAGGTAGCGGGCGAGGAGCGTCGCGCGCGCGTCGCGCAGGAAGTCCGTCGCGCGCACGGGCACGCACGTTCCGTTCGGGAAGACGACGTCTGCGACGCCGTCCACGCACGCGCGGCTGACCCACGGGAGGTAGCGCTTGCCCAGCTCGGCGAGCACCGCGATCAACGTATCGTGCACGCGTGATGGATCGTCCCACGGGCCGAACTCCTGATCTTCCGGCTCCAGCAACCGGTGCGTGTGCTCGACGACGGCGGGGCCGTCCTCCTCCACCCAGCGGCGGCAGAGGGGATCATTCACGAAGTGCGCCGCGTTGCCGCCGAAGAGCGCGAAGTCGGCGAGGGATGGACGCTCGCCGAAGAGGTAGGGGCGGCGAGCCAGATGCGCACCGAGGACCCGCATCCACGGGCGCAGCACATCCTCGACCCAGAGCTGGATCGTGCCGGCGGTCACCCCGAGCGGCGGACAGCTGCTCCGCACGTGCGCGCCGACCGCGGCGTGGGCCTGATCGCACGCGACGGGCATCTTCACGGCGACGTCGCGGGCGAGCTCGAAGCCGCCGAGGGCGGCGTTTTCCGGGAAGTACCAGCGGGTCCCGACCGCCGGCCGGTAGAGCCACTCGTCGGCGGCGTCCTCGACGACGTAGCAGAGGAAGCGCTGCACCGGGTCCGGCGGGAGGACCGCCGGCTCGGGGAAGCGGAGCTCCAGGTGGTGGATCATGGCCGTCGAGTCCCACATGAACTCGCCCGCGGGCGTCTCGACGGCCGGCACACCACCCGGGAAGCCCGCCGCCATCGCCTCGGGACTCATGCCCGGGAAGCGGCGGAACAGCCACGGGATGCCCTTGTAGTCGAGGTACCCGGTCATCTTCCGGGTGAAGTACGACTGCATCATCCCGTGGACGCGGTAGGCGTTCGGTCTCATCCGAGCCAGACGGCGATCCGCTCGAAGCACCAGAAGGCGGAGAGGATTCCCATCGCGTAGACCGCGAGACGCGTGGAGCGGGTCGCGATCGTCGGCAGCCATCGCCCGACGAGCGCGCCGGCGGTGAGCACGGCGCCGACGAACGCGAGCTGTCCCACCTCGATGCCGCCGTTGAACGACACGAGCGCGAGCGGGATGTCGCCGGCGGGCAACCCCGCCTCGGCGAGCGCACCCGCGAAGCCGAAGCCGTGCAGCAGCCCGAACGCGACCGCCATCGCCCACGGCAAGCGGCGGAGCATCGTCGGCCGCTCGGCATCGCGCGCCAGCTCGACCGCGAGCGTGAGGACGCTGAGCGCGATCAGGACCTCGACGGGGCGCGAGGGGACGTTCGCGAAGTGCAGCGCGGCAGCGGACAGGGTGAGGCTGTGCCCGAGCGTGAACGCCGTGATCGTCTTCACGAGCAGACGCGAGGCCGAGACGAGGAGCAGCAGGCCGAACACGAAGAGGAGGTGATCGGGGCCGGTGAGGATGTGCTCGATGCCGAGCGTGACGTAGCCGCGCACCACGTCCCAGCGGCTCGGCCGCGCAGGAACGGTGAACGACGGGCTGCGGGGACCGAGCACGGCCTGGAGCTTCTCGCCATCCAGGCGCTCGACGGTAAGGAGCGCATTGATCTTCGCCAGCGGCAGGTCGTCGACGCCGATGACCTCGCCTTCGAGGCCGCCCGAGCCGCAGTCGATGGTCCAGCGGAGGGTGACGCGGTCGGCCTCGTCGACGGCGTCCCCACGGCCGATCCGCCCGCAGCGCGCGGGGAGGACGGGCTGGACGTTCGCGCCCGGCAGGCGGAGCGCCGACGCCCGCCACCGGACCTCGAACACGCCCGCGCGCGTCTCGCGGAGCGCCAGCGACGCGGGATCGAGGCCATGCGCGAACCCGACGGCCGGCACGAGGAGGATGATTGCGGCCAGCGTACCGAGCCGGGTCACGACGCGCTCCGCTGCCGCCACGCCGCCGACTCGACCCGCAGCGGGTAGCGCCGCCCGAGGTCGCGCAGCAGCGCGACCACGCGTAGTCCCCGCTGCTCGTCCTGCCAGCGTTCGAGGACTCGTTCGCGTACCGCCTCGAATGGCGGTGGCGTCCCCGGCACGCGCGCCTCGACCCAGACGAGGTGCAGGCCGTACGGCGAGGGCACGGGGCCGATCCACGTCCGTGTCTCGGCGCGCTCGACCGTCCTTGCGAGCTCCGCGCCGAAGAGCTTTTCCACCTGCGACGGCGACTGCGCGATCAGGTGCGGAGGAACGGCGAACGAGTCGCCCCGGCGGACGGCGTCCGGAGCGTGACCGCGGATGCGCGCGAGCAACGCCTCGGCGTCCGTGCCTCCGTGCACGAACACGTGCCAGAAGCTGACGCGGTCCGGCGGCCGATACTCGTCTCGATGCTCGGCGTAGAACGCCGCGAGCTCGGTGTCGCTCGGGCGCCGCTCGCCGGTGCGGGCGGCGAGGAGACGCATCTTCTGCACGAGGATGCGTCGGACGACGACGTCCGTCCGGTCGAGGCCGAGCTTCCGCGCCCGTACGTAGAGGCGCTCGGCGTCGTCCATGGTGTCGTCGCTCAGCACCCGCATCTGCTCGACGAGCCAGTTTCGCACGCTGCGATCGTTCCGGTCGAGCCCGCGCGCCAGCGCCTCGCGGAAGAGCAGCTCCTCCTGGATCGCCTTGTCGACGAGCGCTGCCTCGTCGGCGGGGGTCGGCTCGAGGCCCGTCTCGCGGGTGTAGTCGACGCGCAGGCGGTCCACGTCTCCCGCCGTCAGGACGATCGGAGACGTCCGGTGTTGCGGGTGCACGTGCACCAGCCAGAAGACGGCGGCTCCGCCGGCGACGAAGTGGACGAGGGGTGCTCGCAGCCAGCGCATCAGCCCATCGCGACGAGCGACTTCCCGTCGTAGTGCCAGAGGGGCGTCGTCGTGACCGCCGCGGTGCCGGCGCGGAGCGAGACCTCGATGAAGTGGTCGATGCGATCCGCCGCCGACAGACCGAGCGGGACCGTTCGGAGCCGGAAGACGACGCGCCGGGGACCGCGCTGCTCGAGCCGAACGCTCCGGATGCCGCCGATGCGGCCCGTGGTGTCGTTCCAGACGAATCGACGCGGCCGAACCTGCCGTAAAGTGCCGGCGGGTATGGTGACACGATAGACGTCGTCGTCGTCGCGAAGGGCGATCGTCAGCGCCTGCGTCGACGGATCGAGGCCCGCGGGCATGCCGCCGAGATCGATCCCGAGCGCCAGGACGTCCAGCTCCGGTTCGCGGAACCGCATCACGCCATGAAACCGCGCGACGCCCTCGGGACGGTACCAGATCGGCGACGACCAGGCGCGCTCCTGGATCGTCTTCGCGACGTCCGGGTTGCAGCACTCGCCGTAGCCGGACGGCACGGCGGTCGGGTAGCTGCAGTCGATGCCCTGGGCGTGGCAGAGGTACAGGCTCCACCGGCAGGTGGGGTTCTCGAGCACGCGGGCGTAGTAGAAGGCGCGTTCCGACGCGTCGAACTCGGGATCGGTCCAGACCGCGCAGAGCGAGTCGAAGCCCGTGCCAGACGGCGTGCAGGTGGCGACGTCCACCGTGGCGCCGTTGTCGGGATCGCCGGCGACCTCGAACACCTTCTCGAGCGACTGCCCGCCGGCATCGACCCATCCCTTCACGATCTGGACCCGCTGCAGCGGCGTCCCGGACGCCGTGGCCGTCCCAGGATCGCGGAACGCGAGGACGCCGAAACGAGGGCTCCGCCGGCCGCGAACGGGGCCGATGTCGCCGCCCATCGGCACGCCGTCGTCGTAGGCGGTCGCGACGA
This sequence comes from Deltaproteobacteria bacterium, assembly GCA_005879795.1. NCBI lineage: Bacteria > Pseudomonadati > Myxococcota > Myxococcia > Deltaproteobacteria bacterium. The sequence goes on along the minus strand of VBKJ01000069.1, from coordinate 5,284 downwards.
AGTCGGGGTCACGGCAGCGGAGCTTCGACTCGCGCCCCGCGAAGAAGCGGAGGATGGGTCGCGTGCCGCTCGTGCCGTAGACCTCGCGCCGGCGCATGGCGGCGAAGAGCGCGTCGCGCGAGTTCTCCTCGGCCCACACGACGGCGAGGCCGCCCGGCGTCGCCTCGATGCCCGCCGGGGTGACCCGGGCGAGCATGAAGGCCGGGTTCGCGTGGTCACGGAGCCCGAGGTGACCGTAGGCGCCGAAGTCCTGCTCCTCGGTGGCTCCCGGCGTCGCGTTGTGGGTGTCGGTGCTGCCGATCAGCCCGAGCTTGAAGGGGTTCACGCCGAGCTGCTGCTCCTCGACGAGGCCTTCCTTCAGCACGTTGCGCACGTAGTTCAGCGGCGGGAACGTCTGATTCGGGTCGGAGATCGGGCTGAAGAGCTGCAGGCGGTTCAGCTTCTCGAAGCCGCAGATCTCGTCCGTCGACTGCACTCCGGACCGGCACTCGGAGTCGCCCTTGTGCTGGTTCATCTCGACCAGCGGCTCCATCGACGCGCGGAACGCCGCATCGGCCGCAGTGGCGACGGGCGCGAACATGAGGCCGCCGCTCGCGTTCGGGTTGTGCGGGATCGCGAGGACGTCGCAGCCGGGGAGCCCCGCGATGCACTGGCTCTGGAGCGTCGTCCACAACCCCTCCGGCGTCGGCTGCTCCATGTAGCTCGTCGGCAGCGCGGGGACGACGGCGTTCCGGAAGACGACGTTCCGGTGAAGGTTGTTTCCGCCGGGCTGGCCGCTCCACTCGTAGGCGACGAAGGTCGTGAACGAGCAGGCGGCCGTGCGGTCGTAGAACTCCTCGGCCGCCGCCTGAGTGTCCTGCCAGACGAGCGACGCCTCCGCGAGGCAGTCGACGGCGTCGGGTCCGCACCAGGAGAATCGCTGCGGCGGATTCAAGACACCGTAGCCGAGCAGGAAGGCGATGACCGTGGGCGGCGGCAGCAGGTTCGGGAGCGCCGGCAGCGGGGCGGCCAGCTGATCGCGAGCTGCGACGCAGTCGGTCGAGTCGTAGCCGGGAAGCCCGGGCGCGAGGCAGATCTGGATCTCGCCGAACTGCTCCGCGTGGTCGGTGACCGCGGTGAAGTCGAGCGGCCGGCGGAGCTGCGCCGTGCGCGTCGGCCTCCCCTGCGCGTCGTAAGGCGGCAGGCCGATGGGGTCGCCCATGGCGAACCGGTAGGCGCCGCGGGGGTTCTCGCGCGTGCCGGCGAAGACCGCGTCCGACGAGTAGGCGGTGTGCACGTGCGTGTCGCCGAAGTACGGCTGGCGGAACTTCTCGAAGCTCGCGCAGGGCTGGCGCGCTTCCGTCCGCTGCCAGGGGCCGGGCACGCCGTGCGCGTTCGCGGCGACGAGCGAGAGAAGGACGACCGTCGTCACTCGTGGGTGCGTCATGCCCCCGTCCTTGCGGCGAACAGCCGCTCGCAGCCGGTCCCGCGAAGCAGCGTGTCGACGGCGCGCCCATCGTCGGGCGCGAGCGCCGCGTGGCTTTCCCGCAGCCATCGCAGGCACTTGCCTTGATACGGAAACGGTTGCTGAACCCACCCGCGGCCATCGACCGTGCACTCGAGGCGCGTGGCGCCCCGCTCGAGCGCGTCCGCGTTGGCGATGAGGAAGGGCACGTAGACCCGTCCGATCTCGGCGAGCAGCGCGCGCAACGTGTCCGGGACGTCGGTGCGCGATCTCCAGTCCGCCTCGGAAGGCTCGAGGCCCGAGAGATCCTCCACCACGTCCACCCAGGCCACGACGCGGGGCGCGATCTCGAGGGCGATCGCCGCCGGCGTCGGGTCGAAGGCGACGAGCTGGGAGAGCTGGCCGAAGAGGCCGAAGTCCGACGCGCCGGGCCGGCCGCCCATCACGAAGCGCGATCCGGTGAGATGGGCGTCGAGCAGGCGGAGAAGCCGCCGGTAGCTTTCCTCGATGATGGGGGCGGTGGTCTCGTTCGAACCCACGACGCCGAGGCGGCCGATCTGGCGTTCGGCGAACATCTTCCCCAGGGCTGCGTAGCGGGCCTCGGGATGGTCGGTGCGCGACCAGCGCGGGAGGATCGCGGCCGCGTGCGCGCCATCGGGGGCGAACGCCCAGCGGTAGTGGAACAGCGGCTTCGTCAGCCACTCGTCGGCGTAGTCCTCGAGGAGCGCGTCCAGGAAGGCCATCGCCGGATCCGGAGGAATGAGCGCGCGGGCGGCGTACATGGACTCCAGGCGACGAATGAGCGGCGTGGAATCGATGGCCGCCTCGTCCGCCCCGGGAAAGATCAGCTGCGGAAGAAGTGGGATGCGGGGCTGCGGCAAGCCGCGCGCCTCGGGCGATCCGTGGAGCACCCAGACGTGCGGGATGCGCCGGTAGCGGAGAACGGCGCGCAGCTTCCGGCTGTAGGGAGAGCCGGGCACCCCGACGATGCGGAGCGGGTGATCGATCATCGAGCCAGCTCGGCGACGAGGGCGAGAACCATGCGCTCGACCGCTGCGTGCGCGCGTTCACGGCCGAGACGCTGCTCGGTGCGCAGTCGATCCCAGGCTTCGAAGGAAGTCGCCAGGTCGAGCGCATCGACGAAGGCCTCGGGCGCCTGACGGAGCTCGGGGAGCCGGCGGACGAGATCGGCGTGCAACACCCGCACCAGCTCCGCGTGGCGGGCGCGCAGGAAGGGCGAACGCCAGCGCTTCAGGTTGGCCGCGCGCTTGTACGGGGCGATGCGCTCGAAGAAGGCGACGCGCCGGCCGACGAGCGCGCGCGCCCGCTCGGCGAGATCGCCGCTCGGCCGCCCTCCGACCAGGAGGGGCAGCGCTTCCGCCTGCATGCGCGCGCTCATCTCCGCGAAGAGGCGCTCCATGTCGGAGAAGCGCCGGAACACGGTGCGGATGCCGACACCCGCGCGCGTCGCGACCTGCTGCGCGGTCGGTTCGAGGATCCCCTTGCCCACCAGCTCGAGCAGCGCGTCGACGATCGCCTGCCCGCTGCGCTCGGCGCGACGGACCCGGCCGTCGGACGCCGCCGCGGAGGCTCTGCTCGCCGGGGTTGCCACGATCGCGAGTTGTGGCATAGCCTATGCCACAATATAAAGGCAACCCCCCGAGGCGTGCGCCGGGAGCGGCGCAGGAGGGCCGCAATGGCGATCCATCCGACCACGAAGCAGATCGAGAGCCTGATGGCCGGCCCCGCCGACCAGCCGGTCGTGATGGTCAACCTCCTGCGCTTCAAGCCGCAGGCGGACGCACCGGACGAGGGGATTTCGGGAGAAGAGGCGTACCGGCGCTATGCCGGGCCGATGCGGACATTCGTCGAGTCGAGGGGCGGTCGCTTCCTGTGGATCGGACGCGTCGATTCGCAGGTGATCGGCAGCGGCGGCGAGGGCTTTCACATGATCGGTCTCGTCGAGTACCCGTCGCGCGAGGCGTTCCTGGCAATCGCCACCGATCCGCACGTGCAGGAGATCGGGATCCACCGCGCCGCGGGGCTCGAGAGCCAGTGGCTGATCGCGGCGACCACGGTGAAGTGAGAGCTTCGGGAGATGCGAAGGGTCAAGTCTCTTCGGCGAAACGCTTCTCATGGCCGCTGCCGGTGAGCTTGTGAGGAACGATCGACACGCGGCGTTGAGCGTCGGCGACAACGTAGCCCATCCGGAACGCCTTCCTGTGGTGCGCACGCATGATCGAGAAGACGCTGTCCACTTCACCGGGAGGAACGACGACACAAAAGCCAACGCCCATGTTGTAGACGCGGAACATCTCCGCGTAGCTGACGTCGCCCCGCTCTCGGATCAGGGAGAAGATGGGAGGTTCGGGTGGTACTTGCTCGATGACATAGCCGACATCCGCATGGACCCGTGTCAGGTTGAAGAGGCCATCGCTCGTAATGTGAATGAGTGCCCTCACATCTCTGACCCGTCCGAGCAGCTCGACGATCTCTCGCACGTAGATGTGCGTCGGACGCAGCAGCTCTTCCCCGAGCGTCGAGGTGAGACCAGGGAGTCGCTCGTTGACCCCGTACCCGCACGTCTCGAGGAGCACCTTCCGGGCCAGAGTGACACCGTTGCTGTGGATGCCGTTGCTCTCGAGGCCGATCAGGACGTCTCCCTCCCGCAGATCGCGACCGATGACGATCCGGTCGAGCGGGACGAGGCCGACGGCCATCCCGGCGAGGTCGAACGCCGGCTTGGTGCCATAGCCCTTGAGGATATCGCGGAGCTGCGCGATCTCACCTCCAGGGATCGAGATATTGGCGCGTTCCGCACCTTCGCAAAGGCCCTTCGCTAGGTCGTCGAGAAGCGCGGGGTCGGGCTCGTCGACCGCGATGTAGTCGACCATCGAAAGCGGTGTGGCTCCAACGCACAGCAGGTCATTGACGTTCATTGCCACACAGTCGATGCCGAGGGTGTCATACCGTCCGAGCATCTGGGCGACGACGAGTTTCGTGCCAACGCCGTCGGCGGTGACGGCAAGCCCGGTGCCGCCGATGTCGATGACATTGGCGAAGTAGCCAACCGGGAGCTCGACCTTGCCCACCCCGGTTGTTGGCCACGTCTTGGTGATGCGACCAACGAGGCGGGCAAGACCAGCCTCCTCCCGCTCGGTGTCCACCCCCGCCTGGTCATAGGAGGTGATGCCCGATCGCTCACTCGAGGTCATCTGTCCTCGCGGGGCGGTCAGCAGATCGGGCTCGGGTCGATCGCCACGCCGGCGTGTGAACCTCCCATCCCGTCCCCCATCCCTGGCGTTGACGTGCGCGACAACGTGTCGAGGTCGGAAACAAAACCGATGCTCCGCGCCCGTGCGAGCCGGGCCCCTTGCATGTATTGGTGGGGGGAAGTGCCGCAGGGCCCGGACGCCCCGCTTCGCACCGGCGCATGTACCGTGGGGCAGGCCATGTGTCAAATCCGGGCCCTGGCTGGTGCTTGTTCAGAGCGCTTTCCAGAGCGCCTCAACGCACGCATCGTCGGGAAGCGACCCCGGCGTCGGCGAGCGCCGTCGCCGTACGCTGCCCGTCGAGCGCGGCCGACATGATGCCGCCCGCGTAGCCGGCGCCCTCACCGCACGGAAAGAGACCGGACGCCTGCGGGTGCATGCGCGACGTCGGGTCGCGCGGGATGCGAACCGGCGATGACGTGCGTGTCTCGACGCCCACCACGACCGCCTCGTTGGTGAGGTAGCCGCGCATCGTCCGTCCGAAGGCGCGGAAGCCTGCGCGCAGGCGCTCGCCGATCGCCGGCGGCAGCAGCTCGTGGAGATTCACCGGATGAATGCCCGGTCGGTA
>VBKJ01000068.1 GCA_005879795.1 Deltaproteobacteria bacterium | reverse complement strand
GATATCCGCTTTTTGTTGGCGGGAATCGACGCGGGAACGTCCGGGCTTCGCCGGCTCCCTACGTCCCCCGCGCGTGGCTCGCCGCCACGCGGAACGTCATTCGGCGAGCGCGACCGCCTTGATCGGCGACGACCCGTCGGGGATGAGACCCGAGAAGTCGTCGTTGAAGCTGCTGGAACCCGTAAACGTGATGGTGTCGGCGATGAGGATGCTGTAGGCGGCAGCGCCGGTGGGAGCTTGGCCACCCGCGAACGTAAGGGGAGCGGTCGGGAAGTAGAGCGTCCCTTGCAGGGTGAGGCCGGTGGAACCGTTCACGACATTCGCCTGGCTCCCGCTGAACGCCCGATCCTGGAAGAAGAGTATCGCCCGCATGGGTCCACTCGTGGGGGCGTAGAGCGCTCCCTGCACGTTACCGTTGATCGACACGGGCTGGTATTTGTTGGTCCCCGAAGTCGTTCCGGTGTTGTAGAAGGTGACGCCGGTGCCATTGATGCAGCCGCCGTTCATGGTGAGGCCACCTCCGTAGATGACGTAGGTGCCGGGCTGGAAGGTCACGTTGGTGGGGCACCCGGCCCCACCCTGACCGTGAATGGTGAGACCGCAGTAGACCCCGGGGTAGAAGGTGTATGTGCCGACGCCGTTGATGTGGGGATCGGGGTAGTTGCAAGGCAACGAGAACGTCGGAGCGGCTAGCCCGGCGAGCGGGTCCGGCTCCCGCGGAACACTGGTCTTCGGCGCCGGGGTGAAGCAGGCACCCGACACGTTCCCGGCGACGGCGATCGAGGTCGCGCGCGTGATGCAGGCGCTGCCGCTGGCGTCCAGCGCGTCGCTGTTGTTCGAATCGTCGACGATCCCGCAGTTGGCGTTGATGTTGGCGCCCCCGTTCAAGTTGATCGCCTTGGGCGCCGTTGGATTCAGGGCATAGATGCAGTTTCCCGAATCCTTGATGCCCGCGACCGCCCGCGTGCTCACCATCTCGCTCTGGAAGCCGAGGGTGCCCATGAATATCGTCGGGCGGGGCTGGGTGATGATGGCCTCCACGAACGCGTCATTACCCGTATAGAAGCCGCCGAGGGGCGGATGATTGACGGTGACGTGCGCACCATCGGCGCCGTCCGTGAACCCGTTCGAGGTGGCCGCCGTGATCGCCGCCGAGTGGACGTTCGTGTCCCTCATCGCATCTCTCAGCAGCTGCTCCGCTCCCGCCAGGGCCGCGCCGTCGGCGCCGCTCTGCATGCGGCGCCTGTAGTCGAAGAAGAACCCCGTATCGGCGGCCAGGCCGACCAGGGCGCACATGCCGAGCAAGGCGATGGCCATCATCGCCAGGACCTGGCCAGGCTCGCCGTCCCGCCCGTCGCGTCCCCGGGCTCTCGTGGTGATCATGCTTGCTGGGCACCGTCGGAAACACTTCATATGGACCGGGACCTCTACGACGCTACGCGGCACGCCGTCAAGCTAAAACTACTGTTTCGGAGTACCGGCCGGGGAGTCGGGGCGTCCACCCAGGCCTCGTCGCCCCTCCCGTGGATGTGGACACGGCCGTAAGGAACAGAGGAGGCGGTCTCCCGTGCGCCACACCGCGCGCGAGAAGAGGATACTGCACGTCCTGCCGCGGCGTCAATGAAAAAGATCCCGAGACGCCGGTCAGGAGCTGCCGCGGCCCGAGTGCCACACCGCCGGCCTCCCACGCCTCCTCCGCGCCACCAGGGCGGGGTTCGCGACGAGCTTCTGGATCTCCCCCGGCGGGTCCCCCGCTGCCGCCTTCTCCACCTCCCCGCCCTCGTGCCACGCGATCTCGGCGAGGAGCCGCTTCGATGCGACCGAGCGGGGCTGCGTCGTCGTGACGTCCTCGGTCGACGCGAACGCGTCGCGGTGCTTGAGCAGCAGCCACTGCGGCCTGCCCGCTTCGGTCCGCCGCGTGCGCACCAGCACCCACCCGCCGCGGAGCTTCCGGCCGCGCAGCACGAACTTGAGCTCGCCCCTCGCGAGCGCCGCGTCGACGTCGGGCACCTCGGGCAACCAGGTGCCGCGGTCCCAGATCATCACCGTGCCGCCGCCGTACTCGCCCCGCGGGATGATGCCCTCGAAGCTCGCGTACTCGAGCGGATGGTCCTCGACCTGCACGGCGAGCCGCTTGACCGACGGATCGAGCGACGGCCCCTTCGGCACCGCCCACGAGAGGAGCACCCCCTTCCACTCGAGGCGGAAGTCGTAGTGGAGGCGCGTGGCGCGGTGCTTCTGCACGACGAAGGCGAGCGCCTTCGCGGTGCGCCGCCCTGGCCGCGTGCCGCCCGCCGGCTCGGGCGTGACGCCGAAGCGGCGCCTGCGCCGGTACTCGGCGAGGCCCACGTCAGGACCCTCCTACGCCATCCAGACGCTCTTCACGTTCACGAACTCGCGGATGCCGAACTCCGAGAGCTCGCGCCCGTAGCCCGAGCGCTTGATGCCGCCGAAGGGAAGGCGCGGGTCCGACTTGACGAGCCCGTTCACGAACACGGAGCCTGCCTCGACGAGCGGCGCGAGGCGCTCCGCACGCTCCCGGCTCGCGGTCCACAGGGACGCGCCGAGCCCGAAGGCCGAGTCGTTCGCCAGGCGAAGCGCGTCCTCCTCGTCGCGCGCGCGCACGACGGCCGCGACCGGGCCGGCGTCCTCCTCGTCGCGCGCGCGCACGACGGCCGCGACCGGGCCGAACGTCTCCTCGTCGAAGGCGGGCATCCCCTTGTCGACGGCGGCGAGGATGGTGGGCGGGTAGAAGGCGCCGCGGCCGCGCGGCACGCTCCCGCCCAGGAGGAGGCGCGCGCCGCGCTTCAGCGACTCCTCGACCTGGCGGTGGAGCGCGTCGCGCAGGTCGGCGCGCGCCTGCGGGCCCACCTCGGTGTCGCGCGCGAGCGGGTCGCCCATCTTCCGGGCCCGCATCTCGCCGACGAAGAGCTCGAGGAAGCGCTCCGCAGCCTCCTCCACCACGATGAAGCGCTTGGCGGCGATGCAGCTCTGCCCGCTGTTCACGAGCCGCGCCGCCGCCGCGGTCCTGGCGGCGCGCGGCAGGTCCGCGTCCTCGAGGACGACGAACGGATCGCTGCCGCCCAGCTCGAGCACCGTCTTCTTGAGCTCGCGCCCGGCGCGCTCGGCCACCTGGCTCCCGGCCCGCTCGCTGCCGGTCAGCGTGACCGCCCGGACGCGCGCGTCGGCGATGAGCGAGGGGACGGCGGCCGGGCCGACCAGCACGGCGCCGAACAGGCCCTCGGGCAGGCCGGCCGCGCGGAACAGGCGCTCGATCTCGAGTGCGCAGCGCGGCACGTTGGAGGCGTGCTTCAGGATGCCGGCGTTGCCCGCCATGAGCGCCGGGACGGCGAAGCGAAAGACCTGCCAGAACGGGAAGTTCCACGGCATGATGGCGAGCACGGGCCCGAGCGGGTCGAAGCGCACGTAGCTCCGCGCCGCGTCGGTCTCGCGGGGCTCTTCGGCCAGGAAGCGCGCGGCGTGCTCGGCGTAGTACTCGCAGCACCAGGCGCATTTCTCCACCTCGGCCTCGCCCTGCGCGACGGGCTTGCCCATCTCGAGCGCCATGATGCGCGCGTACTCGACCTTCTTCGCGCGCAGCAGCCGCGCCGCCTCGCGCATGCGCGCCGCGCGCTCGGTGAAGGTGCACGTCCGCCAGCCGAGGAAGGCCTGCCAGGCGCGCGCGAGGATGCGCTCGAGCGCCGCGGGCGCCGTCTCCTCGAACGATTCCAGCACCTCGCCGCTCGACGGGTTGATCGACGAGAGCGCCATGCCCGCTCTCTATGCCCGCATCGGCCGCCTGTACAGGCGGGCCCGCAGATGCCTCTTGACGCGCGCACGTGCTCGGGACTAAGCAACATCCTTCCCTCATCGCTTCGCGGAGGACACCATGCCCCAAACGCCGCAACGCGGGGATATCGTATTGGAGCGTCTCACCGGCAAGCGCGTCATCGTCATCAAGGTGGCGGGCGACGAGATCATGTGCCGCTTCGACGACGGCCGGAAGGAGGAGCGCTTCGCGTTCGAGCTCGAGTCGCCGGCCTCGGTGCTGAGCACCTTCCTGCAGCTGCTGGCGAACCTGTTCCGCGGCCGGCCGCGGGAGGACACGGCCGGCATGAATGACCGGGTGCGGCCCCTCGTGCTGCGCCAGCCCGGGGCCCTGTAGCGGTCCGCACGCCCACAAAATTGACCGGCGGCCAGGGCGTGCTTACTGTCGCACCCATGGCTGCCCGGCCCCGCCTGGGTCGCGTGAACGACGTGCCGGGCGCTCCGCGACCGTCGGCGCCGCCACCCCGGCCCGCCGACCCGGAGTTGCTCGACGCCTATTCCGAGGCGGTGATCGGTGTCGTCGAGCGCGTCGGTCCCGCGGTGGCGAGCGTCTCGGTGGCGGCGCGCCGCGAGGGGGGCCCGGGGGCGGGCAGCGGCTCCGGCGTCCTCTTCACGCCCGACGGCTACCTGCTCACCAACGCCCACGTCGTGCGCGGCGCGAAGCGCGTCGGCGTCTCCCTGACGGACGGCAGCACGCTCGAGGCGTCGGTCGTGGGCGCCGACGAGCCCGCCGACCTCGCGGTCATCGCGGTCGACGGGGGCCGGCTTCCCTACGCCGAGCTGGGCAGCTCGGCGGCGCTCCGCGTCGGCCAGCTGGTGGTCGCGATCGGCAACCCGCTCGGCTTCAGCTCGACCGTGTCGGCGGGCGTGGTGAGCGCGCTCGGGCGCACCATGCGGGCCACCTCGGGGCGCCTGATGGAGGGCATCATCCAGAGCGACGTGGCCCTCAACCCGGGCAACTCGGGCGGGCCGCTGGTCGACAGCCGCGGGCGCGTCGTCGGCATCAACACGGCGATGATCCTGGGCGCCCAGGGCCTGAGCTTCAGCGTCCCGATCGACACCGCGAAGTGGGTCCTCGGGCAGCTCATGACCGTCGGCCGCGTGCGCCGCGGCCACCTCGGCATCGCCGGCCAGAACCGCCCGCTCGCGCGCAGCGCGGCCCGGCGGCTCGGGCTCGCGCAGGACGCGGGCGTCGAGGTGATGGGGGTCGAGCGCGGCGGCCCTGCGGCCGAGGCGGGCGTCGTGGCGGGCGACGTCATCGTGGCCGCGGACGGGGAGCCCGTCCGCAGCGTGGACGACCTGCACCGCCTGCTCGGCCGCTGGCCGCTCGCGGGCGCCCTCACGCTCCGGATCCTGCGCGACGGGGCGCTCGCGACGATCGAGGCGAGGCCGCGCGAGGCGCGCGGCTGATGCGCGTCGTCTCGCTGCTTCCCGCGGCGACCGAGATCGTGGCCGCGGTCGGGATGCTCGACCAGCTCGTGGGCGTGAGCCACGAGTGCGACTACCCGGCCGAGGTGCAGGCCAGGCCGCGCGTCACTCGCTGTGCGATCCACGGCGGCGCGCTCGCGAGCGAGGCGGCCGACCGGTGGGTGAGCGACACGCTCGCGGCCAGCGGCACGCTCTACAGCATGGACGAGGCGCTCATCCGGCGGCTCCAGCCGGACGTCGTCATCACGCAGCGTCTGTGCGACGTCTGTGCCGTCGGCTACGAGAGCGTCACCGCCTTCGCCGCCACCCTCCCCGGTCCGCCGCAGGTGATCAACCTGGACCCGTCCAGCGTGCGGGACGTGTTGCGGGACATCGAGACCGTGGGCGCGGCGCTCGGCGTGCCCGAGCGCGCCGCGGCGGTGATCGCCGGGCTCGAGGCCCGCATCGTCGCGGTGCGCGTGGGCGCCGCCGGCGCGCCGCGTCCGCGCTGCGTCGTGCTCGAGTGGATCGCGCCGCCCTACCGGAGCGGCCACTGGACGCCCGAGCTGGTCGCGATCGCGGGCGGCACCGAGCCGCTCGGCCGCCTGGGCGAGGACGCGGCGCGCGTCCCGTGGGAGGCGGTCGTCGCCGCCGCGCCCGAGGTGCTCGTCCTCGCCTGCTGCGGCTACGACCTGGCGCGCACGGCGGTCGACCTGCCCCTTCTCCCCACGCGCCCCGGCTGGCAGGAGCTGCCCGCGGTCCGCGCGGGCCAGGTCTACGCGGTCGACGGCTCCGCCTACCTGAGCCGCCCGGGCCCGCGCCTGGTCGACAGCCTCGAGATCCTCGCCGAGATCCTGCACCCGGAGCTGTTCGCAGGCCGCTTCCCCGCCCGCGCCGTCCGCCGCCTCCCACCGCACGAGCTGGCCGCGGGCTGACAGGGCGGCAGCGGGTGCCGCTCAGTGCACCGTGCCTGGGCCGCCCGCGCCGCCGTTGGGGGCGGGCTTCGCGGGCGCCGCCGCCGCGTGCGCGAGCGCCTCGTCCGTGGCGTAGAGCCGGAGCTCGCCCCGAATGGCGAGCGCGACGCCCTCCTCCGCCGTGCAGCCGACCACGTCGGCTCCCTCGGGCCGGACGAAGGAGAGAAGCGCGCGGAGCCGCCCCTCGGCCACGTCGAGCACGACCTCGCGCGCCTCGACGCCGCCGGCGCCGAGCTGCTCGAGCACGAGCTCGGTGAGTGAGCGCACGTCCTCGTCGCCGTCGGCCCGCGCGAGTTGGCGGGCGCGCACCGCATCGAGAGGCACCACGAGCCGCTCGCCGTCCTCGCCCCGCAGCTCCGCGCCGCCTTTCCCGCAGCGGCTGCACACCCGGATGCGCGCGAGCTCGAGACGCTTCACACCGCTCGCATACCGCCGCGGCTTGCCGGGGTCAACTCTTCTGCTCACCGTGTGATCGTAGCTGGCGCCTCCCAAGAGCACGGGCTACGGACAGGCAGCGCCGTCGCCGGGGCAGTACACCTGGCGGCACAGCAGGGTCGATGGCTGGAAGCCATCGGGCGGACAATTCGGGCCATTGCCGGGGCACGTCTCCGCCACGTCGCAGGCACCCGCCGATGGGCGGCAGACGGTACCTGCCGACTTGAATTGGTCGGCCGGACAGTCCGCGCTGCTGCCCGCGCAGGTCTCCGCCACGTCGCAGTCACCCGCCGATGCACGGCAGACCGTACCGGCCGACTGGAAGCTGTCGGCCGGACAGCTCGCACTGCTCCCCGTGCAAGTCTCCGCCGCGTCGCACGGACCCGCTGACGCCCGGCAGACCGTGGCGGCTGACTTCAAGCTGTCGGCCGGACAGCTCGCACTGCTCCCCGTGCAAGTCTCCGCCACGTCGCACGGACCCGCTGACGCCCGGCAGACCGTGGCAGCGGACTTCAAGCTGTCGGCCGGACAGCTCGCGCTGCTCCCCGTGCAGTTCTCGGCCATGTCGCACGGCCCCGCGGACGGACGGCAGACCGTGGCGGCCGACTGCAAGCTGTCGGCCGGACAGCTCGCACTGCTGCCCGTGCAGTTCTCCACCGCGTCGCACGGACCCGCTGAGGCCCGGCAGACCGTGGTGGTCGAGGCAAGCCCGTCGGCCGGACAGTCGCGGCTCGTGCCAGTACACGTCTCGGCGACGTCACAGACACCCGCCGAGGCACGGCATACGGTCCCCGCGTTCCCGGGGGCGTTTTCGCAGAACTTCCCCCCTCCGGTGCCGGTTGCGCACGTGTCCACGGTGCAGGGATTGTGGTCGTCGCAGTCTGCATCTGTGCTGCAGTTCGGTGGACTGATCACACAGTCTGCCGGATCGGAGTTCGGCTTTTGGGACGGATAGGAGCACACGTCGATCAGCTCACCGCCGGTCCCAATGTCGGTGGACGTGAGGCAGCAGTTCACCGCAGTGTCATTCGCGACGCAGTTGCTTCCGTTGCATTTCTGCGCCGTGTGAGT
>VBKJ01000067.1 GCA_005879795.1 Deltaproteobacteria bacterium | reverse complement strand
TTGTCGGTCGCCACCTCGAAGACGCGCGTCGCCGGCTTGGCCCAAGTGACGGGCTCGGTGCCGCCGGCGTAGAGGTCGACGCCGATCACCTGTGCGCGTCCGAGCCGGTCGTGGGCCTCCAGCTCGACGACGTAGACGCCCGCGTGGTCGATCGGCAGGTGGAGGGTCGTCGGCTCCTCGCCGCTCGTGACGGTCGTCTCGGAGACTTTTTCGTCGACCACGTCGGTCACGTAGCGGGCCACGCCGTTCGAGAAGTCGCTGGCGCGCAGATGCGAGTGCCACTGGCGATTCAAGAGGCGCACCTTCACCTCGGTGCCCTTCTGCAAGCTGCCGTCCGGGCCGACCACGATCACCTCGGGCGCGACCTCGGTCGCGCGCTCGAGGTAGCGCGGCACCTTGAGCCCGAGGACGAAGGGCGGGAGCGCGACGACGTGCTTCGTGTTGGTGACCGTCTGGTCGTCGGGGCCGGTCACCGTCGCCTCGACCACGTAGGTGCGCGGCTGCGCGGTCGGCTCGACGGCGGGGTCGAGCGAGAGCTGGGCAGCGCCGTTCTCGTCGGTGGTGTCGTCCTTCTCGAGCTTGCCGGAGGACTCGAAGCGCTTCGCGCCCGAGAAGCGCACGTCCGAGGAGTACTCGAAGCCCTCGCGCTGCTTCGGCGACCAGGTGTACGGGAACTGCGTGACGCGCCAGGCGACGGGCCGGCCCGCGACCTTGCCGCCGGCGTAGTAGGTGGAGGTGAGCGCCACCTGGAACTCCCCGTCGAGCGGGACCTTGTCCGGCGCGTGCAGCTCCACCTCGAAGGTCGGGATGCGGTAGGCGTCGATCCGGAAGGTGACGTTGCCGTAGGGCTTCTTCTTCGCGTCCTCCAGGTGCGCGGAGTAGTCGCCAGTCGGCAGGTTCGCCTCGGAGAAGGCCGCGTAGAAGCTCCCGCCGGGCGTGAGCGTGACGGGCCGCTTCCAGGTCTGCTCGCCTGGTCCCTGAATCACGACGGTGCCCGCGAAGCTGAGCGGCGAGAGCTTCCCCCGCTCCCGGCGGCGCACGTAGCCCTTCACGTGCACCGTCTCCTCGGGGCGGTAGACCGGCCGCTCCGTGAAGAGGTGGCAGAGGTCCTCCGGCGGGGGCGTGCGTGCCGCGAGCGGCTCGAAGGCCCACTGGAGCCAGGTCTCGCGCGTCGCGGACCAGTGGTTGTCAGCGTAGGCGTCGGGCGCGTGCAGCGGCTCGAGGACGAGGACGTCGTCGGCGCTCGCCACCACGATGCGGCGCACCTGGCGGTAGATCGGGTGCGCGGGGTCCCAGCCCGGTGCCGGCCAGCGGAAGGTCCCGTCGTCGCCCGCCTTGCCCTCGGCGAGCGTCACCCACTCATTCTCGCGCGTGCCCTCGAGCTTGACCGACGCGCCCGCGACGGGCAGGCCCCTCACGAGCGAGGTGACGGCGAAGTGCACGGCGTCCGGCTCCTCCATCGTGGTGAGGCTCAGGTCCGTCACCTGCACGCGCATCCACGAGCGGTCGCTCGAGCTGTCGAGGCGGCGAAGGCCAACGAGGTAGGCGCCGGGGCGCTCCCTGCCGGCGACGCGTGCGAGGTGCGGTGCGAGGTCGAGGCCAAAACTGGCCGCCTTCCCGTCGCGGCGGAGCGGGAGCCCGACCAGCGTCGAGACCGGCGGCGAGCCGAGCGCCGCGATGTGGCGCTGCAGCTCCGCGAGCGAGACGGGGCCGAGCTCGGTGTGCGGCGCGGGCTCCTCGCCCGGGCCGGGCGGCCGCTGCGACTCGTCCACGGGGACTGGCCGCGCGGGAAAGGGCCAGAAGGCGCGGTCGAGCGGGTCCAGCCGGTGCAGGCGGAGATCGAGGCGCTCCTTCCCGCGCCCATCGAGCGGCACCATCTGTGGGCCGAACCGCTCGACCAGGCCTTGCGCGGCGTTCCAGCCGAGGTAGCTCGGCTGGCGCGGGAAGTAGACCCACAGCTCGCTCTCGCCCGTCATCTCGAGCGGTCGGCCCTGCACGTCGGCGACGGCGGCGGGCGTCAGCATCACGCGGTAGGGCCGCTCCGCCGCGAAGTCGCCCGCGACCACGAGCGTCTTCCCCTCGACCGCGAAGGAGAGGTCGTCCACCGCCGGCGTGAAGCGCACCAGGTTCCGTCCCTCGACCGGGCCGATGTCGCGCGGCGCGGTCGAGAACTCGACGAGGAGCGTGCGACTCCCCGCCGGGCAACCGAGCGCCTGCGCCTCGGTGTAGCGCGCGCCCTCGGGCGTCACGGGATAGGCGCGGCGCCGCTCCCCCGCGTCCCCGGCCCCGCGGCAGCCCAGCTCGACCACGCGGAACGGCTCGGCCGTCGCAAACGCGACCTCGGCGAACGACTCCGTGGCGGCGTCGTCGAGCGAGAGGCGGAGGTGGACGACGGCGCGCGTGCCGAGCGGGACCGGGCTCGCGAGCTCGAGGACATAGGTCGCCGGGTCGGCGCGCGCGTGACGCTCGAGCGCCTTCACCTGGAAGTCGGCCGCCGTCATCCAGCGCGCCTGGCCACTGCCGACGCCGGGGAGCGGTCGGAGCTCGATGGTCACCATGCGCGCCAGGTCCGCCGGGTCGATCGGCTCGGCGAAGGTGAGCGTGATCGACTCCACCCGCTCGAGGCCGAGCGCGTCGTTGGGCGGGATGGCGTTGGAGGGCGCCGCCATGAGCGTCGTGAGCCGGACCTTCGTCTCGCGCGCCGCCCAGGCAAAGCGCGCGAGCGGCGGCCACGGCTCCGCGGGGCGGAACTGGAGGGTGCGCGCGTCGAGCCAGGTGAACGCGCCCGGGTGCGACGGCGAGAGCGTGACCAGGCGCTCCGGGTGATCCTCGGGGCCGCCCTTGGCGGGCCCCACGTCCTGCGCGAAGAAGACCGTCACCGGGTCCCAGCGGCGGAGGAAGTGATCCGGGACGATGATCGTACCCGCCTGGCCGGCGGGTCGCGTCGCCGCGGGCGTCACGGGCTCGGCGGCAGCCGGCGCGGCGAGCAGGGCGAGGAGGAGAACGAGCATCATCGCGGCACCGCCCCGGCCTTGGCCATGTACTCGCGCACCACCTCGTCGGGGGGCCCTGTGCCTGGTAGCTCGATGCCCGCGAGCGCGGGCCGCACCGCGACCGGCCCCGACTCGGGAGGCGTGCGGAGCTCCAACAGGTACGTGCCCGGCTGGAGCGTCGGCATCTGCACCACACCCGTGCCGAGCCGTTTCCCGTGTGCGTCGAGGAGCGTCGCGGAGACGACGTCCGGGCTCGCACGCACGCCGACGCCGACCGGACCCTCGCGCGTCACCGTGAACGAGAAGAGCGCCGTCCCGCCAGCGGGGAGGAGGCGCTCGGGGCCGAGCCCCTCGCCGATCTTCATGACCCGCGACGCCGTCACCTCGGCCGTGCCCCAGAGCGTGCCGCCGCCCAGGGCGCGGAGGCCGATCTGCACGGGCTCGCCGGCCACGTAGGTGTCGAGGGCCGCGCCACTCGCGTGGACCTCGACCTCGGGCGGCGCCTCACCGCGCTTCACCAGCGTCAGCACGGGCGTCGAGGTTCGGAGGTGGAGCATCCCCGAGAAGCGTGGCGGCACACGCAGCGCCTGCATCGTCCCCGCGAGCGGGACGACCGCGGCCGGAAATGCGATCTCCGTCCCCCGCGGCAGCCCCGCGCCGCCCCAGAGGTCGAAGGCCTCCTCGCCGCGCCGATCCACCCAGGCGAGGACGAGCCCCGGCCCGTGGTGGACGAGCAGCGTGCCGCCGTCCCTCGCGAGCGGGAGGTCGGCGCCGTGCGCGACGCGGCCGTCGCCACCCACCAGCACGGCCTCGGCGCCGGCGCCGCGCACGTGCAGCGCGAGCGACCGCTCCGCGTCGCTTGCCGCCGCCGGCGCGACGGCGAGGCGGAGGATGCCCGCCCGCGGATCGGCGCCCTCGT
Source organism: Deltaproteobacteria bacterium (assembly GCA_005879795.1). Lineage (NCBI taxonomy): Bacteria > Pseudomonadati > Myxococcota > Myxococcia > Deltaproteobacteria bacterium. Next base: position 1,277 of record VBKJ01000067.1, on the reverse strand, counting down.
ATGGCACCCCCGGCGCGAGTGGCGCCGTCATGCCGTTCGGGCCGAGGGGAAGGACCTCGTAGTGGAAGCTGTCCTTCGCCCCGCGGGTGTGGAAGAGGGTCAGGTGGTCGGCGCTCGTCTCGACCGTCTCCTCGAAGGGCTCGCCCCCGTGCCAGTGGACGCTGGTGATGCGTTCGCCATCGGAGAACGCGGCGAAGGTCGCCTCGCCGAGGGCGAGCCGCACGCGCTTCGGCCCGGAGTCGACGTTGAGGACGAGCCCGCCAACGTCCTCGAGCTCGCCGTCGGGCGAGCGTTCGTATTCCAGGACCATCGTCAGCGGGACACTCCACTCGCGCACCGTCACCAGGCTCGGCGACGCGGTCCACACGACCGCCGTGGGCCGCTTGCCCGAGAGCGCCACGGAGACGGCGGAGTGCGGGCCGACCGCCATGCCCTGGACGGCGGCGCGGGGAGACGCCGGCGCGCCGGGCGCCGCCAGCACGACGCCCGGCTGGCCCGCGAGCGAGGTCGCGACCACGAGTACCGCATCGCCTGTCGGGTTCGCGACGTCGAGCTGCGCCGGTCGTTCGCTGTCCAGCTCCACCTGGAGCTCTCGCGCCGCGCCGGGCGCGAGCACCGCGCGGGTCGCCTTGAGCGTCTTCCGGGCTCGCTCGCGCACGAGCCAGAGAGTCTTCCCAGTCGCCGCGACGACACCGTTCGCCGGCTCGCGACAGGGCGCGTCGGGCACCGAGCAGGCGCGCACGCCGCCACCCACGCGGAAGACGCCCGGACGGTCGAGCGCGACCGCCACCGCGCCGGCGGGCGGCTCGAGGCCGCGCGCTGCTGCCAGTGCAACTCCCGCCCGGAGCTGCTGCTCCGTCGTGCGGGGCAGCGCGAACGCGACGGCGGTCAGGTGCGCGCTGGTCGCGCGCCCGTCGACGGACCACAGGCGCAGGCGGTACTCGCCGCCACGCGCGAGCGGCACTTCGATGCGCGCCGTGCGTCCGACCGCCGCACCCACCGTGCGCCCGCCCGCCTCGAGCGCGCACCCGAGGCTCTCCGGCGCGCTCGCCGCGACCAGCAGCAGCTCCGCATCCGGCGGCACCCGGAGCGGGTAGACGCGCACGCTGCCCTCGAGCGCGACGTCTGTCCGCGCGGGGAGCGCGAGCAGCGGCTCCACTGCCTCCTCCGGCGCGCGCATCGATACGATCGTCGTGGCCGAACCCCGCCCGACCGGCTCGACGTGCAGGCGATATGCCCCGGCGGCGAGACGGGCCTGGATCTGGAAGTTCCAGTCG
>VBKJ01000066.1 GCA_005879795.1 Deltaproteobacteria bacterium | reverse complement strand
TCGCTATGGGCACGAAGACATGGCTCGGACGCTCGGCGGGGTGCTGTGCCTCATCATGGCGACGGTTTGCCACGGCGACGACGGCGGTGACTGGCGGGACCGTGTCACGCTCATCGCCAGCGAGCGCCTGCGCGGCGAGGTCGTCGATTGGTTCCGTCCGCGACCGGGCGCCGCCGATCCGGGTGCCAGCCGCTACGGCTTCGTCGCGAGCCAGCTCCGCGCCGGTCTGTCGGTCACGCTGCCGCACGCCCAGCTGACGCTCGTCGCGCAGGACACCCGGCTGGGAAACCTGCCCGACGACGCGAGCCTGCCGGCGCCCGTCGGCAACCTCGGTCCCGGCGCCATCTACTTCGCGAACACGAAGCAGCGCACGCAGGGCGAGCCGTTCCTGAAGCTCGGCTTCGTGACCCTCCGCCGCGCAGGGCTGACGGCGACCGTCGGCCGATACGAGTACCGCGACGGGCTCGAGACGGTGCCCGGCGACCCGACGCTCTCGGCGGTGAAACGCATGCGCATCGCGGAGCGGCTTGTCGGCCCGTTCGAGTTCACCCACGTGACGCGGAGCTTCGACGGGGTGCGGCTTGCCTGGGACCGCGCCGCGTGGAACGTCACCGTGATCGGCACGCGGCCGACGCAGGGTGGGTTCGAGGTGAGCGCCAACCGCGAGCTCGACCTGACGCTCGCGGGCGCGGCCGTCACCTTGAAGCGCCTGCCGCGCTTTCCCCCGGCCGACGTCCGGCTCTTCTACCTCTACTACCGCGACGGCCGCGATGCGGTGCTGAAGGTCGACAACCGCCCGCTGACCGTCCGCACGTCGGATCGTGCGCCGATCGCGCTCCATACCACGGGCGGGCACGCCCTCACGGTTCTCGACCTCGGACCGGGACGGCTCGACCTCCTCGGCTGGGTGGCGGTGCAGGCGGGCGACTGGGGAGCCGACGACCACGCTGCGTGGGCGTACGCGGTCGAGACCGGGTACCAGCTCCCGGCGCTGTTCGCGGCGCCGTGGCTACGGGTCGGCTACGACCGCTCCTCCGGCGACGGCAACCCGACCGACGGCCATCACCGCAGCTTCTTCCAGCTCCTTCCGACCGCACGGACGTACGCACAGCTACCCTTCTACAACCTCATGAACACGGGCGACGCCTTCGCGCAGGTCCTGCTCACGCCGCACCGCGACGTCAGCCTCCGCTGTGACTATCACTGGCTCGCGCTGAGCGACGCGCGGGACCTCTGGTACTCCGGTGGCGGGGCGACCAACGATCGCATCTTCGGCTACGCGGGCACGCCCTCGGGTGGGCACCACGACCTCGCGCAGCTGGTCGATATCTCCGCGACGGTGCACGTGCTGCCCCAGCTCGCGGTCAACGGCTACTACGGCCACGCTTTCGGCGGTGACGTCGTGGGCGCGACGTTCGCCGGTCGCGCGGCGAACTACGGCTTCGTCGAGCTCAGCTACCGGCGATGACTACGCGCTCTCCATCACCGTCGGCCCCGCGGGCGCCGGGCCGCGCGGCGTCGACTCCTTCGTGAGGAAGAGCTTCGCGATGGGCGCGGTGTACGATTCGACCGGCACGGGGAACTGCGCGACGATCGTGCCCGCCGCGCTCGCCCCGAACTCGCCGCAGAACACGCTCCGCTCGCCGACCTGAGCCCACAGGCGGTAGCGCTCGCCCGGGGGGAGGGCGCGCAGGCCCTTTACGACGACCGCGCCGCGCTTCGCGTCGAGGTCGAGGGCGACCGTACCGTACGCCCCGCCGGTCCCGGCGAGTGCGAACGAGCGCACGACATTCGGCTCGTGCAGCGTCGCCGTGAGCTCGCGCTCGAGGGCGAGGTCCCGGCGTACGCGGTAGGCGTCGAAGCCGAAGGCGAGCGCGAGGACGGCAGCGGCGGCGGCCGCGAACCGGCTCCAGACCACGCGGCGGGGTGCCGACGTCCTGGCCGGTGCTGACGCGCGGCCCGCCGCGAGCACGCGCGCGCGAAGGTGAGGGGGCGGCTCGGTGACCGTCGCGAACGGGAGCAGGCCGAGCGTCGCGCGGAGCCGCCGCACCTCCTCGGCCAGCTCCGGGTCGCCGGCGAGGCGGCGCTCGAACGTCGCGGCATCCTCGTGCGAGAGCTCCCCGAGCACGTAGTCGACGGCGAGGTCGTTGGGGAGCATCACGTCGTCACTCCATGAGATCCGCGAGCGCCGCGCGCAGCCCCAGGAGCCCGCGGCGACACCAGCTCTTCACCGTCCCGAGGGGGGCGTCGAGAGTCGCCGCGATCTCCGCCTGCGTCAGGCCCTGGTAGTAGACCATCTCGAGCACGCGGCGCTCGTTGGCGGGGAGCTCGGCGACGGCGCCGCGCACACGCTCGGAGCACTGGCGCGTCGCGATCCGGTCGACCGGGGCCGCGGGCACGTCGGGCGGCGGCGCGCTACGCCAGGACGCGCGGAGGATGCGGAGGCGCCGCCCGCGGCGTCGCAGCCGATCGATGGCCCGGGATCGCGTAAGCGTCGTCAGGAAGGCGCCGAGGGAGCCGCGGCGCACATCGTAGGTGGTCCCCTGGCAGAGCATCACGAAGACCTCCTGCGTGAGGTCCTCGGCCTCGTCCTGGGACTGGAGGATGGCGCGGGCGAGCCCGTAGACGAGGCCGCCGTACCGATCGTAGAGCGGTCCGAGCGCGGCGCGGTCGGTGCCGAGCGCGCTGAGCAGGACCTCGTCCGATGGCTCGGCTGAGACCGTCTCGTCCTCTCCAGTCCGGCGCAAGTCGAGGTATTGGCTAGCATAGTCGGTCGGCGCGGGGGATCGCACACCGTCTCTTCTACGCCCGAGCCGGGCCCGCGGATGCAGGGTGCGGGGCGAGCGCTCCGGATCTACGGAGCAGTGACATCGGGCGTAGCGGCGAGGGAGACGAGCGGCACCGGGGGATCGCCGATGGTGCCAACGGGGGTCGCATGCCCGGTCGTGAGGTCGATCGTGTAGAGCTTGCCGGCCGTCGCGGCATAGGCTCGGTCCGCGCCGCTCGTGTCGGTCACGATGGTGAACCCGGAGAGCGGGGCGAAGGCGGCGTCGAGGGGGCCGACGGTCGCGAGGAGGCCGTCGTTGGGCGGGTCCTGGAGCACGAGGACGTCCTGCTCTGCGTCGATCTCGAAGAGCTTCGTCGTCGGCGCGTCGCGGACGGTGTTGGTGTAGGCGGCGCCGGCGATGCGGGGGCGCTTGCCCGCATTCCGATCGGAGGGCGCATAGGCGAGCGGCGTGTCGACCGCGGTCGCGCCGAGGACGACGTTGACGCGCAGATTCTGGCCGTCGGCGCTGACCAGGCGGAGCCGATCCGCCTGGGGATTGAAAGCGATGCCCGAGCGGAGGTCGCCGTCGAATGGCACCGTGAGGGTGCTGACGAGGGTGGACGCACCCGTCGTAGGATCGATGCGGTAGAGGTCGTTGGTCGTGGTGAGGCCGTAGAGATGGCCGTCGGCAGGACGCGAGTCGATGCCGACGAGCCGACCGGAGAGCCCGGTCGGCCGGACCGTGCGGGCGGCTTCCGGACGATCCGCGCGGAAGAGCAGCAGGCGGCCGTCTTCGGTCGACCCGATGAGCGCCGGCGGCGGGTCGGCGCGGGCGGTGGCGACGATCGCGACGAGCGCGACGACGAGGCCGGTCGATCTCACGGTGTGGGCAACTGTCGGAGTGGCCGTGTCCTGTCAAGAGAGACCCGGCATCGCGCCGGCATCTCACGCGTAGGGAGAGATGCGGCTGCGCCAGCGCGTGACGAAGGGCGCTGGCTCGCGCACGAAGGGCCTCCTGATGGCCTTCAAGCTCCTGGACATGGCGTAGGCCCGGTGCCGACGTCACGACGGGGCTCTTCTCCTGCCGCTCATCCGAGCCGGCATCCTCTTCGTCGATGGGGTACAGCAAGCGGACAAGGGCAGGAGGACGAGAGCGAGAGCTGCGTGATCGGGGCGTCCTGAGCGGTAGCTCGGGTCGATCCGGTCGAGCTTCCGCAGCAGCGCAGGCCATTCCAGCGCGGCCCGCACCCCGTCGTCGCCGACGTCACCCTCCCCTAACCGCCGCACTCGATCGCGCGCCCGCCACACCCGCTCGAGCATCCGGCGCTATACGAATACAGCGGCGGATGCAGGGCAATCCAAATCGACTCAGGCGGTGTAGTCGTCTTTAGGAAGGAGAAACACAGTGAGAACGTTCAAGAACGTCATGGGAATCAGGAACGATCGTACGAAGGTGAGCGCCGCGAGGCGTCGCATCGTAGCCGCGGGTCTCGCGCTCGGCATTCTCGCGATCGCTGCCGGCGTCCCGTATCTCAGCCATGCCGATACGTCGTCGGCCCCTCCGGTGAGCAAGTGCTCCGACTTCGCGTGCGAACAGTGATGCGCCGACCGAA
>VBKJ01000065.1 GCA_005879795.1 Deltaproteobacteria bacterium | reverse complement strand
CTCAGCCGGACCTACTATTGGATGACCGCCCTAGTGCTCGCGGTCGCCGGGCGCCCCGGGCTTCGCCGCCGGGTGGTGAATGCGCTCGCCCGAGACCCGGGGCTCTTCGATCGACTCCTCGCCATCAGCAGCGGCGAATGCCCGCCGTCGTCCCTCGGTGTGCGCGGCGTGCTGCGTCTGATCGAGGGCCTGGTCTACTGATGGACGCTTCGTGGCCGAATTACGTTGGGAAAGGCCCGGAGGACCAGACGCTGGATGGCGGGAAGCTACGGTGCATCCCGGCGACGTCATCGAGAAAGCGCCCGACCGCCTCATTATTGAGGTCGGGGGCGTCGGTGTCTCCCTACAGACATTCACCTGGGCTGCCGCCACGGGCGCGGCCGTGCGACTGCTCGTGCACACCGAGGTGCGCGAGGATGCCATCGAGCTCGTAGGCTTTGTGAGCCGGCGCTCTTTCACCTGCTGCGAAGGTGAGAGGGCTCGGGCCGAAGCCGTGCCTCACCATGCTCTCTGGGTCCGACTTCTGTCCGAGAACTCCGTGAAGTTCAGGCGACTCGAGCGGCAGCGACGTCGCAGAAGCCGTCGCGCTTCAAGGCGCCGGGGGGCTGGATCGCCTCGCGGTGTCCTCTCAGCCTGCCGCCGTTTCGCTCGCGGGTGACGAGCCCTCGCGCACGATGCGACCGTCGCGCAGCTCGACGACCCGGTGCCCGTAGGAGGCCGCGACCGGGCTGTGAGTCACGAGGATCACGGTGAGCTGCGTCGCACGGTTCAGCTCCCGCAGCAGGTCGAGGATCGCCTGCCCCGTGCGCGAGTCGAGATTCCCCGTCGGCTCGTCCGCGAGCACGAGGCGCGGTCGGATGACCAGCGCCCGTGCGATTGCCACCCGCTGCTGTTCGCCCCCGGAGAGGTCCCCGGGCCGCCGCGTGCGGGCAGCGACCTGCACCCCCACCTGATCCAGCACCGCCGCCGCCCGCGCTAGCGCGGCGCGGCCGCCCATCCCGAGAAACTCGAGCGGCCAGGCGACGTTCTCCTCCACGGTGAAGGTCGGGAAGAGGTTGAAGGTCTGGAAGACGAAGCCGATCTGCTGCAGGCGCAGGTCGCTGCGCGCGTCGTCGGAGAGGCTGGCCAAGTCGTGCCCCCCGACCGCCACCCGGCCACTGCTCGGGGTATCGATCCCGGCGATGAGATTAAGCATCGTGGTCTTGCCGGACCCGCTCGGGCCCATGACCGCGAGGAACTCCCCTGCCGGAACCTCCAGGCTGATGTCGGTCAGCGCACACGCAGTCTGGGGTCCGCTGCCGTAGCACTTGCTCACCCGCTCCAGGACGACCGCGCTGCCATGCTCCACCGCCTACTCGTATCGGAGCGCCATCGCGGGGTCGAGCCGCGCCGCTCGGTGCGCCGGCACGAGGGCGGCCGCCAGGCAGACGACCGCGGTGATCATCGCGACCAGTGCCGCCTGCCAGTACGGAATGTGGCGCTCCAGCGTCCAGCCGAGCAGGTAGGGGAACGTCGCGGCGACCCAGAGCGTCCCCAGGGCGAGTCCCGCGGCCAGCGCCAGCCCGAGACCGAGGGCACCCAGCAGCATGCCCTCGAGCAGGACCATCCGCCGCAGGTACCGGCGTCGCACGCCGAGCGCGCGGATTATTCCCAGCTCCCGCGTGCGCTCCGCCACGCCGGCGGCGAGCGTGTCCGCCATCCCCACGAGCACGACCACCAGCACCATCCCAGCCAGGATATGCAGCCCGGCGAAGGCGCGCCGCACCTGGCCCGCGAAGAAATCGATGAGCTCGCGGGACGAGAGGATGCGGAGGCGGTACGCCCTGCCCAGCCGCTGCGCGATCGTCGCGCGCAGGGCGGTAACGTCGGCCCCGGGGGCGGCCTGCACGAAGAGATGGTTGATCTGGCGGTCGTGCCAGAAGCGCTCGTAGAGCGTCCGGCCCATCTCGATCGTCCCACGCGGCGAGATGAACACCATGGTGGTGCCCGCCACGCGGAGCGGCAGCGGGCCGCTCGGGGTCTCGAGCGTGATGGTGTCGCCCACGTCGACCCCCAGGTGCAGCGCGAAGTTGCTCGAGACGATCACCGCCTCGCCCCGCGCCATCGCGTCCCACACGTCGGGCGCGTGCCGGCCGAGCAGCGGCAGCTGCCCGAAGGCGGGGTCGGTGAAGTACCCCGGGTCGAACGCGTCGATGGCGATCGGGCCGCCGCCGTGATGCCAGTCGGTCACGCGCTCCCCGGCCACCGCCTTGACCCCCGGGATCGCACGGACCTCCGCCGCCAGCGTGTCGTCGATGGGTGCCTCCATGAAGCCCGCTTCGATGTTGGAGGAGGTGACGGCCAGGTCGGCGCGCATGGCACCGCCGAGCCCGTCGATTACCGACTGCTCGAAGCTGCGCGCCAGCATCCAGAGGAACAGCACGGTTCCCAGACCGACGCCGAGCGTCCCGGCGGTGAGTGCCATCCGGCGCGGGTTGTGGACGAGGGCTGCGGCGGCGAACCGCGCGCTCGGCCCTCCGACCCAGCGGAGCCCGGGGAGGAGTGGCCCGCTCACGAGCTGCACGAGCGGGCGAGACGCGAGCGCGGTGGCCGCCGCGATCAACCCGGTGGCCACGAGGCCCCAGGTGGCCGACCGGGTGACGGATTGCAGCGAGACGCATGCCACGATGCCCGCGACAACGAGGCCCCGCAGGACCCACACCGACTTCCTGCTCACCCCCGGCTGCTCCACGCCGCGGCCGCGGATCGTCGCCGCCATGCCAAGCGCGGCCATGCGGCGGGCCGGAAGCGCCGCCGCCAGCAGCGCGGCTCCCAGGCCGAGGGCGGCTGCGAGAGCCAGCGAGCTGGCGCTCACCATGACCTCTGCGTCGGGCGCCACCTGCTTGTAGGCGACCGCCATGGTGGCGGCGATGACGGGGAGGAGCGGGCGCGCCAGCCCGATCCCGAGCGGGATCCCGATTGCCACACCGACCGCGCCCAGCAGCAGGCTCTCCTTCATGAGCTCGCGCCGCACCGCGCCTTCGCGCACCCCGACCGCGCGCATGACGCCCAGCTGCCAGGCCCGCAGCTCGAAGAGGGTCGCCAGTCGGTTGAAGGCGATCAGGAACCCCGCCACCACACCGAGCGATCCCACTCCCTGCAGGAAGAGCTGGAGGGAGTGCATCACCTTGTGGAGGTCGGCCTTCCGCTGGAAGGGCGCCTCGACACGCAGCCCGGCAGGGAGCACCGCGGCGATCGCATCGGCGACGCGCGCGACCTCGTCGCCGCGCTCTACGACGACGTCCACCCGGTTGATGTATTCGGGACGGGTGAACGCCTTCTCCGCGGCATACAGGTCCATGACCGCCAGGTTGCCACCGTACACGCGGGCGACGCCCTGCGGCTCCAGCAGCGCGCGGATGGTGAAGCGGCGCTGGCCGGTCGGGGTGACCAGCGAGAGCTGATCGTCGACCGCGAGGCCCCGCCGCTCCGCGAACGCGCGCGTCAGCACGATCGAGTCCGGCTGGCTCAGGAACACGAGCGGATCGTCCAGCACGAGTCCGCCTTGGTCGCGCGCGTCGTAGACACGCACCGCCCGGTCGTTGGTGATGTCGACCCCGTGAATCGTCAGCAGCTCGCCGCTGTCCTCGGCCGTGAAGGCCGACGCGCTCACCAGCGGGACGGCGAGCTCGACACCGGGAACCGCGGACACCGTCGCGGCGACGGACTCGGGGAACAGACCGCCCTCGCCGGCGCGCACCTGCAGCGCGGCCCGCCCCGCCATAGTGTCGATTACCTCGACGAAGCCGCGGAGCACCGCCCGGTTGACGAGGTCGATCGCGCACACCAGCGCCACTCCGCTGGCGAGGGCGATGACCGTGAGCGCCAGCCGCGTGTAGCTCCCGCGCAGAAAACGGAGGGGGATCCGGAAGCTGTAGGCGGGCGTTCTCAGCGTGACAACCCGAGACACCGGGGACGAGGGCTGACCAAGCGAGGTCTTCTAAGCCGTGCCGGAGCGTGCGTCAACGCCGCGCGCACCACGTTGACATCGCCGGTGGGAGGGCTCCCGTGCACCGTCACCTTCTCCTCCGCATCGTACCCCCACACATGCTGAAGCACCTCGCCGAGACGGGCGACACAAGGCTCCCCGAGCTCGCATGGCGCACCCTGGTCGCCTCCGAACAGTTCCGCGGCGGCCGCCAGGCAATCGGCGCGATCACCCCCCTGGCCGCCACGCCGACCGGGGCCAAGCGGTGCAC
>VBKJ01000064.1 GCA_005879795.1 Deltaproteobacteria bacterium | reverse complement strand
TCCTGTCCGACGGCACACCGGTCGACACCTGCCTGACGCTCGGACCCGTCGTCGCCGCCACGGACCCGGCCATGCCGGGAAGCCAGGTGTGGCTCGCCAACCAGTCGCCGCGCCCGCTCACACAGGCCGACATCGAGCTTCGCAAGATGTACGACACGACCGCGTACGGGCGCAGCAACGAAGGGCACTGGTGGACGAGCCGGGACACGCTGTCGGAGAGCGATGTCGAGGATCTCCTCGAGTACTTGAAGACCCTGTAGCCTCCGCGGTGAGTCGAGGCATGCCATGATGGCGCCCGCGGTGCGCCATCACCCGAGGGCCCCCCTCCCCGGCGCACCGATTCACGGCCCGCCCGCGATCAGGTCACGGAAGTCGTCGGTGGCGGAGCGGAAGTGGTCTGTCCGGCCGTCGATCGAGGCGAGGAACGCCTTCAGGCTGTCCTGCTCGCCCGCGTTCAGGAGGCTCGCGATCGTGGATCCTCCCAGCTGGTGCCGCGCGAACACGTCGTCGAGCGTGGCGGCCGACCCGTCGTGAAAGTAGGGCGCGTTGTGCGCCACGCCGAGGAGGCTCGGCGCGTTGAAGCCCGCCGCGCCGAGCGCCGCCTGGCCGATCTTCCCGCCCGCGCCCCGGAGCTCGAGCGGGTTCCCGGCGTCGAAGGTTCCCACGTCGTCGAGGAAGGTGAGGGTCGCCGCGCCTGCCGTGTAGGAGACGATCTGCCCGCCGGCCGCGGCGGTCACACCCGGATCGCGGGGCACGCCGGGTAGCATGGCGAGCGGGTCCGCGGTGAAGGCGGGGTTGTCCGCGTAGATGGTCTGGCTCTTCGACCACTTGGCGCCGCCGTGGCAGGAGGCGCAGCTGGCGCCGAACACGGCGCGACCGGCGCTCGCGTCCGCGGGCTGCGGCTGGTTCAGGGTGCGGACCGTCTGCACCCACAGGGTCATCAGGTCGAGCGCGTCGCTCGCCCCCTGCGTGATGCCGTGGTTGTAGATGTTGGGGTTCGGCGGATCGCCCGCGAACCCCTTCCCGCCCTGCACGGCGCGCGAGTTGTTGTTGAAGTCAGTGACGCTGCCGCGTACCGCGCTCCAGTTCGAGATGCGCTGATCGCTGGGGTTGTCCTTGGCGAAGAAGGCGTCGAGCGGGAGGGTCTGCCGCGGCCCGTCGGGGAAGCTCCAGGTGACGTTGTCGGTGAGGCCGTCGGGGTGGCAAGAGTGGCAGCTCGACCAGGCGTTGTCCGACGCCTTACCACGGAAGGCGAGGGGGACGATGTCGCGGATCGGCATGTCGAGCAGGCCGTTGTCCGGGGTGCCGAGGGCCGTGAAGAAGGTGAGTTTCCCGACCAGCACGGCATGCGCGAAGGTGCCCGGCGTGGGCGGCGTGCCGATCGACACGTCGCGCTCGATCACCCGGTTGGCCTCGAGGTCGATCGCGGTGACGGAGAGGTTGACCTCGTTGTTCACGTAGGCCCGCCGGCCGTCCGAGCTGATCGCGACGCCGTTCGGGATGTTGCCGGTCTGGAAGCGCACGACGGGGGAGCCGAGCGTGAGGCGGCCGTTCGCGTCGAGGGTCGCGCGGAACACGAAGTTGCCGCCGCGGCTGACGATCAGGAAGACGCGAGCGTCGGCGTCGGCGTCGATCGCCGCCAGGTCGTTGCCGAAGAGCTTGTCGAGGCTCGTCGTCGGGTCGGCCGGTGCGGTCTCCGTCTTCACCTCGGCGTTCAAGTTCACGTGTCGCGCGGGCTGCTCGGCGAGGGCCGTCGTGTCGACGACGTGCACGAGCGCCTGGACGTTGACGTTGAACTTGACCGGCGGCTCCGGCGCCGCACCGATGTTCGGAAGGAAGAGGCTCGTGCCGCGGATGATCGCCATGCCGAGGAGGTTCGGGAACGCACCCTGCGGGTCCATGTCGATCCGGTCGTCGGTGGGGTCGGCGACCGAGGTGTCGGGGCAGTAGACCTGGCTGTGCGGATCCGGGTCGGTCGTGAGGTTGCAGAACTTGCCGCGGTCGGCGGCGAAGCCGGTGGTCGCGAGCGGCGACAGGGTGATCTTCGTGATCGGGCTGAGCGTGCCGGCCGGGAACGCGTGCACGACCCCCTGGCGCGCGTCATCGAAGGGCTGCTGCTTGCCCGGGATCAGCTCGGAGAAGAAATCGGTGACGAAGACGGTCTCGTCCCCGTCGTTCTTGTCACGGTTGTTGGTGATCGCGATCGCGGTCGGATGTCCGCCGACCGCCACCGTCTGGGTGACCGCGCGCGAGGCCGTGTCGATGACGGAAACCGTGCCGTCGGTATGGTTCGCGACGAAGAGCCGCGTCCCGTTCGGCGTGATCGTGCAGCCGCGCGGCTCGTTCCCGACCGGGATCTGGCCGAGCACGCTGAACCGGTCGTCCCCGGCGAGAGAGACGACGGAGACAGTCCCGCTCGCCCCGTTGGTCACGAACGCCACTCGTCCGGTGGGATCGACCGCGACGGAGCGCGGATCGATGCCGACCGGAACCTCCGCGAGCTTGACGAAGACGTCCCGGTTACCCTTGCGGACCTGGAGCACGGCGAGGCTGTTCGCCTCGCGGTTTACGGCGACCACCAGCTTGTCGTTGCGCGTGATCTTGATGGTGCTCGAGCGAGTCGGCGTCCGGAACCGCTTCTTCTTGCGCGCTCCCGCGGCCGGTGGAAGCGCCAGCAGGGCAACGGCGCATGCAAGCAGCACCAGGGTCCAACGGCCGTGCGCCTTCGGCGCGAGCCTACCATCCATGTCCCCTCCTCTCCCTTCGCTGATGGGCCGGTCCGTTCGCCTGGTCCGGACCGAGCTGAGTGCCCGGCGGGCGTCCCGTCCACCTCGACGGGCGCCTGCGCCGACGTCTTGTCGCGCATCCTAGGGGGCGCTGTCAAGGTTTTTGGCTGGGGTTTTTGGCTAGGGTAGCCCGAGCGGCCGGAAGAACTCGAGGGCGCGGCGGGCGGCTTCGACCGCCATGTGGCCGTGGCGGCTCAGCTCGAGGATGGCCGGGCCGCGGTAATCGACCGCACGGAGGGCGGACACGACGGCGGCGAGGTCGAGGTCCCCTTCGCCGGGGAGCAGGTGCTCGTGGCGCTCGCGACGCATGCCCTCGAGGTGCACGTTGACGATCTCGCGCGCGAAGCGTCGGACGCCGTCCGGAGCGCTCTCCTCGGTCATGTGCGCGTGACCGACGTCCAGAGTGAGACGGAGGCCCGGCGCTCCGACCCGGTCGCGGATGCGGCGGAAACCCGCCAGATCCTCGATGTACATGCCGGGCTCGGGCTCGAAGCCCAGGACGACGCCGTGTGCGGCCGCATCGCCCGCGAGAATCCGTAGACCCTCGGCGAGGCGCTCGTCCAGCAGCTCCATCGGCTCGTCCGTCTCCGCCGTTCCCGACCAGAGCGAGACGACTTCCGCGCCGAGCAACGCGGCGATGCCGATTGCGCGCTTCAGAAAATCGATCCTTCGCTCGCGGTCTTCGCGTCTGGGGGAGAGGAGCGTGGGCCAGTGCTTGCGCCAGGGATCGAGGAGGTAACGCGCGCCGGTCTCGACCACGGGCACGAGGTCGTGCTCGGGCAGCCAGGCGCCGATCGCCTTCGCCTCCTGGGCTGTCGAACGGTCGTACGGATCGAGGGCCCCGGCATCGAGCGTGATGGCGACGCTCTTGAAGCCGAGCCCGGCGATGACCTCGAGCGCGTCGCGCAGGCGGTGGGAAGTGAAGCCGTTGGTGTTGTAGCCGAGACGCACGTCAGGTGGGACTATACATGCGCCGGAGCGCCATTGCCGGCAAGGCGAGCGACGCGACCGCGAACGCCCATGAGGCCTCGCCCGCCGCGGCGACGAAGGTCGCGTCGAACAGCGGAATCATCAGAATTCCTCCGCTGATCGCGCCTCCGGTGGTAGGCCCTCCTGCCTCCGTCCAGAGCGGCGCGAAGAGCGCCGCACCCCGAGCCACGAGGACCGCGAGGAACACCCATCCGACCAGCGTCGCGGGCCACGAGGCGATGGCCACGGCCATGACCAGCGCGACGACGGCCATCGCGGTGACGCCGCGGCGTGCACGCTCGAGCGTGTTGCCGCCGACCTCCTGGTGCGCGAGGTACGTGAGGACGGAGATGTACGCGGTGAGAAGCACCGGGGCGAAGAGACAAAACGTCGGAACGGATTTCATCGCCAGCGACATGGGCATGTAGAAGTTGAGGCCGCGGCAGACGCCCATGTTGAGGAAGCCGGCCCCGGTTCCTTTCAAGACCGCGTCGTAGAGCAGGATCGCGAGCGCGAGAACGGCCGCGACCGCGGTGGCGGGTCCGCCCGCGAGGGCCGCAAGCACGATGCCCGCGGCCAGAAGGGCCGCTCCGACCCCCGCGGCGACCGCCGGCGGAACGCTCCCCGAGGGGATCGGGCGCTCCGGTCGCTCGACCGCATCCACTGCACGATCGAAGTAGTCGTTGAGCGCGATTCCGCCGAGGTAGAGACAGGCCGAGGCCGCGAGGCACCAGAGCCCCGGATCGCCCAGGACCGGGCCCGCCCGGCGCGCGAGGACGAGCCCGGCGAGGGAGTCGGCGACCGCGGTGAAGACGTTCGGTGGCCGGACGAGCGCGAGCAGGCCCGCCGCGAGCGATCGTCTTGCCGGCTGGTTCATCGCCGCCGTGTCTTTTCAGTCAGCAGCCGGGCAAGGCAAAAGCGCGAAGCCGGTTCCCCGGCAGAAACGCTCCGGCCCCGCTTCCCACGAAGACCATCCCGCGCGCAATCGCGGGCCCTCCGGCAATCGGCGAACCGGGAGGCGACTCCCACACGAGCTCCCCATCCCGTGCTCGCCAGGCCCTGAGCTTCCCGTCGATCAGGCCGATGAAGACGACTCCGCCGGCGGCCGAGAGCGGGCCGAACTGGAAGGCGGGGAGCGAGTGCAGCCAGCGGATCTCGCCCGTCGCGGCTTCGATTCCGGCGACGAGGCACGTCTTGTCGGCGTGATTGTTGGACGCGAAGAAGACGAGACCCTCGGCCGCCGCCGTGGGGCCCGCCTCCGGTCCGGTGGTGGGCAAGGCCTCCTTCCCGCCCGGAGGCAGGGCGGGAGTGAGCTCGACCCGCCAGAGTCTGCGCCGACTCGTGCGGTCCCAGGCCCGGAGGCCGTCCTTTCCGCCAACGATCACGAGGTCCCTCCGTCGATCCGCCGGCGTCACAGAGAGCAGCATTGGCGGGCAATTGAGGTCCAGGTTGCGCTCGTCGTGGGGATGGACCTGGTCGGCCCAGCGGAGACGCCCGCTCGTCGCATCGAGAGCGACGAGACTCGAGCTGTGATCGCGGCCGTCGAGCGGCGCGAGAGAAGTCCCGGTCGCATGAAACGGGTCCCCCGTGGCGGCGTAGAGCGTACCCGTGGCGACGTCGAGAGAGGGCGGCGCGATCACCGTGCCTCCGGCGACCTCCTCGGGGACGGTGGCGAAGCTCCAGCGGAGTCGGCCGCTCGCGGCATCGACGCACACCAACTGGCCCCGTGTCCGGCTTTCGCTTCCCGCGGATACTCCCGCGTAGAGACGTCCCTGGTGGACGAGCGGAGCGGCCCAGAAATACTCGAGCGTGGTTTCGGGCGAGCCGATCGTTCGTTCCCAGAGGAGACTTCCGGTTTCCAGCGAAAGCGCGATCAGCCGGTCGGACGCGAGATATACCGTCGAGCGCTCCACGGCAGGCGACGCGAAGATTCCGAGCCGTCGATCCGGCGGGTACGTGCGCTGTCCCGCATCGAAGCTCCACAGGAGCCGGCCCGAGCGACGATCGAGGCAGTAGGCTCGCCCGTCCCACGATCCCACGATCACCCGGTCGCCGACCACGGCAGGGGTCGAGGTGATTCCCGATGCGGCTTCGAATTCCCATTGCATCGCCAGTCGGGAGACGCTCTCGGGCGTGATGCCCCTCTCCGAGGGATTGTGTCGCCTCTGCTCGAGACCACAGCCGTGCGAAGCCCAGTCGTTCGGCGGACTTTCGCCGCTCGCCCGCAACCCGTGCGGCAAGAGGGCGGACGTCAGCGTCGCGGCCGACGCGGCGAGGAAGCGCCGTCGAGAGATCTCCGGAGAGGTGCTCATCGAATGACCGGCCTCCTCGACCGGAGCACGGCGGTCCTGGCGGCGGCGCGGGAGCGCAATGCCTGGCGGGCCGAGACGATGTCTAGTCCGTCCCCTGTCACTCGGGCAATCCCGCGGAGCGCGAACGTCCGACACGCGGTTCAGGCAGCAGCGGACAGCAGGAGAACTCCAAGACCGGCCATGCGCCCGTGTTGACATCACTTTGGACACGGGCGGCGGCTGGCGCGAGGGGACCGACGGGCGCAACCGGGCCGACGGGCGCCACGGGCCCGACCGGACCCATGGGACCGACCGGGGCCACGGGACCCACCGGCCCGGCGGGCCCCTCCGTCGATCGGGCCCTGATCTCGGGCTTTGGGGTGGGGAAGCTCACTGCTGGCGTAAACGACGCACCGCTCCAACGGACCATTGCGGTCAACGTTCAAATCGTCCCCATCACGATGGATCAGCGGCGTCGGTCGTCGGGATCGCGGTGACCTGCGACACGACCGCCTCGATATCCACTACACGTCCACGGCGAACATGGGCCCGAACAGCATCGACTGCGAAGCCGTCCTTACGGTCCAGTACTAGCCCCGGCGCCCGCGGGCGGGGCAACCGCGCCGGGCTGCCGGTCACGGTCGCGGGGCTTTGACAAGCCCGTGCGAACCATGCGCTCGTGGGCTCGATGGCGTGGCGGCGGCGTGTGCTCGTCGTAGGCGACTGTCTGCTCCTCGTAGCCGTCGTCGCTTGCAGCGGGATGGGCCTCAGCAGGCGCGGAAGATGGCTCTTGATGCAGCCGCCGGAGGTGGAGGACGAGACCGCGCCGCGCGGCCACCGGCTGGTCCCTGGCGCTCCCCTGAGCCAGTGGCACGAGGTCGCCGCCCTCGGCTCCGAGGAAGAGTGCCTGGCCGTGAAGCAACTGGAGATCGATCGCACGATCGACCGGGCGAGGGAGCAGGTCGGAGCCGATGCGAAGTACGAGCTCCCGGTGCGGCGCGCCGTGAACGCTCGCTGCGTGCACGAGGAGTGACTACGGTGCTTCGGGCCGCGAAGGAGGGTTCGATGGCACGGAAAGCACTCGCGGCACCCGCACTCGTGGTCCTTGCCGCTGCGCTGGCAGCTTCGACGGCGGTCGGCGCGCCGCCCTGCAGTCGGAAGAACTGCAAAGAAGAGATCCGCGCCTGCGGGGCGGCCGCCGGCTGCGAGAGCATGAGCGGCGGCGCAGGGAACCAGTGTGCGAAGCAGTGTGTGCAGCAGGTGCTCGTGGCCTGCGAGGGAGACAACCGGTTCTGCACGCCGCCCTTCTGCGGCAACGGCGTTGTCGATCCGGGTGAGAGCTGCGAGCCGCCCGGCAGCCCGGGGTGCAGCGCGACGTGCACGTCGCCGTGCGGTCCGCCGCCGCCCGGCGAGATCACGCTCGCGTGCCTCGAGCAGCCGTTCACCGAGGTCGGGGTCGGCGCCGGCGGGACAGGGTACCTCGCTGCCTGGACCCGGCTCGATGCCGGCGCGCCGAGCACCATCGAGGGTCTCCGGCTCGACCGGGGGCTCGCGCCGGTCGACGCCGCGCCGATCACGCTCAGCTTCTCCGATCCGTCGGAGCCGTTCAGCGCGTACGGCCCGCACGTGAGCGGCGACCCCACCGGCTGGTACGTCGGCTTCTTCGGTGCCGCCCAGGACGCGCCGGTCTACGCGGTGCTCGGCGATCGCGTCGACGCCTCCGGGGCCGTCAGCGGTGCGCACACCATCGCGTCGGCACTCAGCTTCGGGATGTGCACCAGCACGGCGAGCGGGCCGCTCGGCGTGGCGGCCGAGGCGACGCGTCAGTTCGCCGTGCTCTGGGCTGCCCCCTTCGGCTGCTTCAACGGACCGATCTTCTATCCGCACGGGGTCACTCGGGTCTCGTTCGGGCCGGGTGGGCCGGTCCTCAGCGGCCTCGCGACGCTCGACCCGGTCACGTTGCCGCAGCCCGCGCAGGCGAGCGCGCTCGGCGCCGGCATCGCGAGCGGCGCGGGGGAGACGGTGGGCGTCACCGCGACGGCGTTCGCCGACTGGAGCTCGGGATCGCCGGTCGTGGTCGACCAAGCGATCATCGCCCACTGGCTGCCGCCCACGACCGGACCGGCGACGATACGTCTCAGCTCGATCAGGTCGACGAGCGACCGCGGCCTCGCAGTCGCCTTCGGCGACACGAGCGTCCTCGTCGCCTGGCCGGAGGTGCCGGTCGGCGGCACGAGCGACACGGAGATCCACACCCTCCGGTTCACGCACGCCGGCGGCCCGCTCGACCCGGACGGCGGGCTCGTGCTCGCCACCGGGACGCCCATCGCCTCGTCGCCGCTCGTCGCGTTCGACGGGACGACATGGCTCGTTGCGTGGCTCGCTCAACCCGGCGCCCGGCGCGTACGACGTCGTCGGGGTCGCCGTGCGACCTGACGGGACGATCGTCGATGCCACGCCGCGCGTGCTGGCGGCCGGCGTCACGAATACGTCGCCGAGCCTCACTGGCGGCGCGAGATGGCTCCTCGGCGTCGTCCGGGCGCCGAGCATGGGTCTCCTCGCGGTCGACGTCGTACCGATCGCATGAGCGACACTCAGCCGCTGACCGTGGTTGACACCCGCGCACTCCGGGGCGATCCTCCGCGCCCGTGCGCGACCGCGTCGCCATCGTCGGCCTTGGCGAGACCGAGTACCGGCCGTGGGGTGGGATCACGGACCGCAGCGAGTTCCAGCTCGCCTGCGAGGCGATCCTCGCCGCCGCGGCGGACGCGGGCCTCTCGCCGCACGACCTCGATGGCTTCGCCTCCTACGCCAACGACCGCAACGACGCGCCCCGCCTGGCGGCGGCGCTCGGCTGCGCGGAGCTACGCTTCTCGGGCATGGTCTGGGACGGCGGCGGGGGCGGCGTGTGCGCCGCCGTCGGGCATGCGGCGCACGCGATCCACGCCGGCGCCGCGAGCGTGGTCGCCGTCGTACGCGCGCTCTGCCAGGGGCAGTTCGGCCGCTTCGGCCGCATCGGGGGGCGCGCCCCGGGACGGCAGGCCGTGGCGCCGAGCGTCCCGCCCGCCTTCGCGTACGCGCTCCCGATGGGCCTCCTCTCGCCCGCGGCCATGTGCGCCCTCATCGTGCGCCGCCACATGCACGAGTTCGGCACCACGCACCGGCAGATGGGGCACGTGGTCGTCGCCGTGCGGGCGCACGCGCAGCGGAACCCGCGCGCCGTCATGCACGGCCGCCCGCTCACGCTCGAGGAGCACGCCACGGCGCGCATGATCGCCGACCCCTTCCGCCTGCACGACTGCTGCCTCGAGACCGACGGCGCGTGCGCGGTGATCCTGGTCTCGGCCGAGCGGGCGCGCGACCTCCGCCGCCGGCCAGTCCGCGTCCTGGCCGCCGCCGAGGGCGGCGAGGGGACCTGGGGCGCGAGCCTCTACACCCACGCCGCGCCGGCGCCGCCCTACCCTTCCGCCAACCTGGCGCCCGTCGCCCGGCGTCTGTGGGCGATGGCGGGCTGCGGACCGTCGGACATCGACGTTGCGCAGATCTATGAGAACTTCACGGGCATGGTGCTGCTCGCGTTCGAGGACCTCGGCTTCTGCGGGCGCGGTGAGGGCGGCCCCTTCGTCGAGAACGGGAGGCTCGCGTGGCCCGCGGGCGCCCTCCCGCTCAACACGGCCGGCGGCAACCTCGCCGAGGCCTACGTGCACGGCCTCAACCTGGTGGTCGAGGGCGTGCGGCAGATGCGCGGCGAGTCGACCTGCCAGGTGCGGGACGCGGAGCTGTGTCTGGTGGCCGGCGGGCCGGGCGTGGCGCCCACCAGCGCCCTCGTCCTCGGCCGCGGCTGAGCGTCCGATGCCATATCTCCCCGCCGAGCTTCCCCGCCTGCCGCCCGGGCGCGACGACCTGGCCTGGTGGGAGGCCCTCCGCCGCCACGAGCTCGTCGTCCAGCGCTGCGCCGCGTGCGGCGCCTGGCGCCACCCGCCCGCGCCGCTCTGCGCGCGCTGCCATGCGACCGTGTGCCGCTGGGAGCGGGTCGGCGGGCACGGGCGCGTGTTCAGCTACACGTGGGTGCACCACCCGTCCCATCCCGCGCTCGCCGGGCGCGTCCCCTACAACGTGGCGCTCGTCGAGCTGCCAGAGGCCGGCGGCGTGCGCCTCGTCTCCAACGTGATCGAGGTGTCGCCCGGCGAGCTGCACGTCGGGCTGGCGGTCGAGGTGGTGTTCGAGGACCTGGAGGACGTGACGCTGCCGCGCTTTCGGCCCGCGTCCCCCGAACCTCTCAGCGCCCGCCGCGCTCGAGATAGCGCTGGCTGAAGAGCTCCGGATCGAGCTTCTGGTTGAACTGCACGTCGGCGATCTCGATCACCGTGTGCGAGCCTGCAGCGGGGGTCGCGACCTCGATGTGGTGTGCGACCGGGATCGCGCCGATCGAACGGACGTCGCCCTGGGTCATGCGCTTCCGGGGCTCGCTGCCGTCCTCGTAGAACTCGAGGCGGTGCGGCAGCAGGTCCTCGCGTCCGAGCCAGAGGACGAGCTTCCTGTAGCCGATGTCCTCGCGCCGGGGGACGAGCTCGATCGCGTAGGTGGGTGTGCCGTCGACCGTCTCCTCGCCGCGCAGGCTCGAGCGCGCGTCGTCCTCGGTCCAGGACGTCAGCTCCTGGATGAGGTCGAGGTCGTGGTAGCTGAGGTCGGTCCCCACGAAGCTCTCGTTGCGGGTGCGCGCCGTGATCTGGCGCACGCGCTGGAGCTCGGGCAGGTAGAGCCACTGGTCGGCGGGCCGGCCCTTGTGGGTGAAGGCGAGGAAGCCCGTGCCCTTCACCTCGGCGGGGGCGAGGAAGAAGAGGATCGTCTTCTGCTCGTCGCCCGGCTCGCGGCGGTCGAACAGGTCGAGCTCGCGCACGCGCTCGCCGCCGCGCCGGTCGACGATGGTGAGCTTCATCTTCTGGTGGCGGTCGTTCCAGTGACGCGTGGTGTCATCGAGCGCCTTGCGGCGGTCGAGTATCTGGCGGGCGGTCTCGGCGCCCCGGACGGCGCCGGCGAAGGCGAGAGCGAGCAGCAGGACAGTCAACAAGCACGTGCGCATGTGGCCCGGGGTCATAGACCGCCCTGTCGCGGGAGTGCAAGGAAGCCTGCGAAATGGGGGGGTATACAACTTTTGCTTGACAGAGTGGGGGTATCCATGTCTTCATTGGGGACCCATCTTGCCAACCGCGACGGGGCTCGCGGAGGCACGGTGACCGAGGGGCAGGGTCACCGGCCCTGCCCCTCCCCTCCAATGCGCCCGGCCCGGCGCTCGCCCCTCACGCCCGCCGCCGGCCCGGCTCCTCGCGCGCGGGCCGCTCGGCCGCCGCGGCGCGCGGTGCTTCGCCCTGCCGCTGCAGCCAGGCGAGGCCCCGGTACATGTACTGGAGCCCGGCGAGCGTGGTGAGTCCGCCGGTCACGTCGAAGACCAACCGCCGCGCCGGCGGGGCGACCATCTCCGGCCGGGTGAGGGCGAGCAGCACGAGCGTCACGGAGAGCAGCTGGAACGCCGTGCTGGCCTTGCCGGCGACGCTCGGCTGCACCTCCATCGTCCGCTGCGTCAGCATGAAGAGGAGGAAGTAGCCGAGCACGATGAGCACGTCGCGCGAGATTACGATCACCACCAGCCAGCGCGGCACGGCGTGCATGAAGCCGAGGGCGATGAAGGCGGAGACGAGGAGGGCCTTGTCGGCGGCGGGGTCCAGGAAAGCGCCGAGCGTCGTCTTGGTGTGCGTGAGACGCGCGATCGCGCCGTCGAGGCCGTCGGTCACGCCGGCGGCGACGAACACCGCCAGCGCCTCGCGGTAGCGCAGGTCCTCGAGCAGGATGAGGAAGCACGGGATGGCCACGATGCGGAGCAGGGTCAGGAAGTTGGGGACGTTCAGGACCGTCAGCACGGCCGCTCCGCGGCCAAGCCGGGAAGCTGCTTGCGGAGCTGGCCCGCGACCTTGGGCGGGACGAGCGCCGTCACCGTGACCACGCCGTCGCGGTAGTACTCCTCGACCACCCGGCCCGCGCGCTTCAAGAGCGAGAGCAGGTCGCCACGCCCCGAGGGCAACGCGCAGCGCACGCGCTCGAGCCCGCACGAGAGCCGTGTCTCGACCGCGGCGAGCAGCGCGCGGACGCCGGCGCCCGTGCGGGCCGAGATCGGGATCGCGTCCGGGCCGGCGCCGGGCGGCGGCTGGCCCGCCGGCAGCAGGTCGATCTTGTTGAGCGCGAGGAGGACGGGACGGTCGCCGGCACCGATCTCGGCCAGCACGTCCTCGACCACGCGCATCTGCTCGGCCCAGGTCGGGTGCGCGGCGTCGACCACGTGGACGAGGAGCTCCGCCGCGCGCACCTCCTCGAGGGTGCTCTTGAAGGCCTCGACCAGCTGGTGCGGGAGCTTGTGGATGAAGCCGACCGTGTCGGCGAGCAGCACGGTGAGGCCCTCGGGCAGCCGCAGCTTGCGGATCGTCGGGTCGAGCGTCGCGAACAGACGGTCCTCGACCAGCACGTCGGCGCGCGTCAGCGTGTTCATGAGCGTCGACTTGCCCGAGTTCGTGTAGCCGACCAGCGCCACGGTGGGGAACGGCACCGTGCTCCGCTCGTGGCGGTGCAGCCCCCGCGTGCGCTCGACGTCGCGCAGACGGCGGCGGAGCTGCGCGATGCGCTCGCGCACCCGGCGGCGGTCGACCTCGAGCTGCGTCTCGCCGGGGCCGCGCGTGCCGACCCCGCCGCCCAGGCGCGAGAGGTGGGTCCACTGACGCGTCAGGCGCGGCAGCAGGTACTGGAGCTGCGCCAGCTCGACCTGCATCTTGCCCTCGAGCGAGCGTGCCCGCTGCGCGAAGATGTCGAGGATAAGCGCGCTGCGGTCGATGACCTTCCGCCCGCAGCCCTTCTCGAGGTTGCGCTGCTGGGCGGGCGAGAGCGGATCGTCGAAGATCGCGACGTCGGCCTGCTTGTCGTCGGCGAGCGCCCGGATCTCGTCCACCTTGCCGGCGCCCACGAAGGTCGCGGGGTGGATGCGGCGCAGCGGCTGCACGGTCTGCCCCGCCACCACGAGCCCCGCCGTGTCGGTCAGGCGGGCGAGCTCGGCGAGCGACTCCGTCACCGGGAGGAGCATGCGGGGCCGCTCGGCGCCGACCAGGATCGCCCGCTCCTGCTTGGCGGCGGTCGTCTGCGCGCGCGTCCTCACCGGACGGACATCACCCCGACTCCGAAGATGCCGTGGGCACATGCTGCGGTGGTTGGACGAACCCCCTCACGGACCCCTCCTCCCGCTGCGTCGTCCGGCTCGTGGCCACGCACGGTAGCGCGCGGCGGCGGCGGGCGCAAACGAAAGGGCGCTATGGCCGCGGCCGGCGCGTCGGGGTGGGGCTCGGGATCACCGCGGCGACGGGCCCGCGGCTCGCCCGCCGCACCTGCACGAGCAGGTCCTCGATGTCGAACGGCTTCTTGAGGCAAGCGGCGGCGCCGAGGTGGCTCGCCCGCTCCTCCGCGCCCGGATGCGCCGACAGGATCACGACCGGGATCGACGCCAGGGCCGGGTCGCGCAGCTGCTCGGCACGGAACTCCTCCCCGTTCATCACCGGCATCATGAGGTCGAGCAGGATGAGCGAGGGCGGCGGCATGGCGTGCAGCCAGTCGAGCGCCTCCCGGCCGTTCGCGGCGCTCACGACCCGGTGACCCTCGTACTCGAGAATCGGGACCAGCGCGTCGCGCAGGTCGAAGTCGTCCTCGACGACGAGGACGGTCGTGGCGGCATCGTTCGTGTCGTCGGCCATCGTTCCTCCTATTGTCGACCAGATCGATTCCTGTCCCAAGCGCGCCCGGATGCCAAGATTTTGAACCGCCGCCCGCTGCGGAGCGGCACACGTCGGGCCTCGTGGCCTGGTCCGGCGCTTGCTTGAGGGAACCGAGGCATGTCCCTGCTCCCGCGCGGGTATCTCGACACGACCGTCGCCATAGAAGCCGTGCATGGCGACGGCGAGGCCATGCGCTACCGGACGGTCGGGACCGGGTTCTTCATCGGCCTCGACTATGGCGACCGCTCGGCGGCGGGCGCCGAGAACTACCGGCTCTTCCTGGTGACGAACCGCCACGTGCTCGCGGGCCGGGACGACCTGCTGATCCGGGTCAACACGAGGGAAGGTGCGGCCCGGCGCGTCCGCCTGGCGCTCAAGGGCGGCGGGAGCAGGAGCTGGGAGGTCCACCCGGACGAGCGCGTCGACGTCGCGGTGGTCCTCATCAACGCCCGCGTCCTCCTCGAGGCGGGGATGGAGCTCGGCTACTTCCGTCCGGCCGACATGGCCTTCGTGTCGACGATGAAGGAGCGCGACATCGGCCCGGGCGAGGAGCTGTTCGTTCTCGGCTTCCCCATGGGCATGTCCGGCCTCGAGCGCAACTACGTGATCGCGCGCGCCGGGATGATCGCCCGCTTCGACGACGAGATCCTGGCGACGTCGCGCACGTTCCTGATCGACGCCGCGGTCTTCCCCGGCAGCAGCGGCGGGCCCGTGATCGTCAAGCCGCGCTCGGACAGCCTGGCCGGCGGCCGTCCGATCGACCAGGCCTACCTGGTCGGCATGGTGCGGAGCTACCTCCCCTACGAGGAGATCGCCTACAGCCTGCAGACCGACCCCCCCACGCCCCGCATGGTCTTCACCGAGAACTCGGGCCTCGCCGACGTCATTCCCATGGACTGTGTTAAGGAAGCGGCCGACGCGCTCGCCTCGCGCCGGTCGACGCCGGCCGCCTGACCGCGCGGCTATCGGAACGACATCACCCCCGCCCCGAGGACCCGCTCGACGGCAGGCACGATCTCGCCGCCCGCCGCGACCCGCAGGCTCGCGGGCAGCGCGAGCACGGTCTCGCTCTCGTCCGTGCACTCGAGATGGAGGAAGGCGTCACAGGGCCCCGGATGCGCGGCGAGGACCTCTCTCAAGGTCGCGAGCGCGTCGCGCTCGAGGGCGGCGAGCGGGACGCGCACGTGCACCTGGCGGATGGCCTCGGCGTGGGCGCGCGCCAGCGGGAGGATCTCGTCGGCGATCACCTGGCAGCGCTCGTCGGAGATCTCGAGCGCGCCCGCGACCACCACCGGCGCGCCGCCCTGGACGACGGCCTCGTGGCGGCGGTAGGTGTCGGGCCAGGCGATCACCTCGACCACGCCCTCCCTGTCCTCGAGCACGAAGGTCGCGTAGCGGTCGCCCTTCCGGCTGTTCTTCAAGCGGAGCGAGTGGATGACGCCGCCCAGCTTGACGCGCGGACGGGTGTCGGGCCGGCCGTTGCGCTCGCCCTCGCCCGGCGCCAGCTCCCGGCCGCGCGTGCGCAGCGTCGCCGTCGTGGCGGTGGTGAACCTGCGCAGGTCCTGCTCGTAGCGATCGAGGGGATGGCCGGTGATGAAGAAGCCGATCGCCTCGCGCTCGGCCGAGAGCTCCTCGTCGGCGGGCCACGGCACCACCGCGGGCAGCGGCGGCGGGCTGACCGCCTCGGCCGTCGTCCCGAAGAGGCCGATCTGCGTCGACGCGCGCTCCTCGGCGCGGCTCGCCGCCCAGCGCATCACCTCGTCCAGCCCGGCCAGCAGGCGCGCCCGGTTGCGCTCGACCGAGTCGAAGGCGCCGCACTTGAGGAGGTTCTCGATCACCCGGCGGTTGACGAGCTGGCCGCGCACGCGCAGAGAGAAGTCGGCCATGCTCGTGAACGGGCCCTCGTCTCGGGCTGCCAGGATCGCTTCGATGGCCTTCGAGCCGACGCCCTTCACCGCGCCCAGGCCGAAGCGGATCGTGTCGCCGGCGGCGGTGAAATCCTCGCGGCTCGCGTTGACGTCGGGCGGCAGGATGGCGATGCCGCGCTCGCGGCACGCGGCGATGTTCTTGTAGGTGGCGTCGACATCGCCGGCCTCGAGCGAGAGGAGCCCGGCCATGAACTCGGTCGGGTAGTGCGCCTTCAGGTAGGCCGTCTGGTAGGTAATGAGCGCATAGGCGGCGGAGTGGCTCTTGTTGAAGCCGTAGGCCGCGAAGGTCTCCATCTGGTCGAAGATCTCGCCCGCCAGGCGCACCTCCGCCGTCCCGCGTTGCTTGACGCCGGCCAGGAAACGCTCGCGCTCGAGCGCCATGTACTCCTTCTTCTTCTTGCCCATGGCGCGGCGCAGGTTGTCGGCGTCGCCGAGCGAGTAGCCGGCGAGCGCCTGCGCGATCTGCATCACCTGCTCCTGGTAGACGATCACGCCGTACGTGTCGGCGAGGATCGGCTCGAGCGCGGGGTGGAGATAGCGGACCGGTTCCTTGCCGCACTTCCGCTGGATGAACACCTCGGCCATCGTGCGGCCGTCGTCGAGCTTCGCGTCGAGCGGGCCGGGGCGGTAGAGGGCGAGGACGGCCACCAGGTCGGCG
>VBKJ01000063.1 GCA_005879795.1 Deltaproteobacteria bacterium | reverse complement strand
ACGTGATCGGCCACTTCCACGACAGGGCCGACCCGCCTCGGCACACCGACTGGCTCACGACGGGGAGCGGGTTCGACGCGGAACGCTTCGCGGCGCTGTGGGCCGACGTGGCAGGGTACGCCCTGGGACGCCGCCGGCTCCCCTGAGCTCGATTGCCCTCCTTGCCCCAGGTACTGGACGGTATTGGGGTATTTGGGGTATTGACTGAAGTGAAATTTTGGTTCATTCGTTCATCAGTTCACTTCATGCAATCGCCAGCGGAGGCGAGTGACTCCCCCACCCGGGCCCGCATCCTGGCCGCCGCCGAGGAGCGCTTCGCCGCCTTCGGCTACCGCCGCACCGGCATCGCGGAGATCGCCCGCGACGCCGGGGTCGCCCCGGGGACGCTCTACCGCTACTTCGAGAACAAGGAGGAGATCTTCCGCGCGGTCATGCGGGAGGGCCTCGCCAGCTGGCTCGAAACGGCGCGCCGTGTCCTCGCCGAGCCCGGCACCGCGATCGAGCGCCTCGCGCGCCTCGGCGAGGCGAGCGTCGACTACAACCGCGAGAACGCGCTCATCAACTCGGTCTACCGGCGCGACGGCGAGATCATCTTCGCTCCGCTCGTCGAGGAGCTGCACGAGCAGCTCGTGAGCGAGAACGTCGCCATGATCGCCGACGTCATCCGCGACGGTATCCGCGAGGGCACGCTGCGGGACGTCGACCCCGAGCGCACGGCCTTCATCCTCTTCACGGGCGGCGACGCGCTCTCGAGCCAGAGTCACCACCCGTACCAGGAGGTGCTCCCGCTCTACGGCGAGATCGTCATGCGCGGCCTCGTGCCGCGCTGAGCGCAAGGGAGGTCCGCATGGATGCGTTCGTCGCCGATGCCACCCCCACGGCGTTGCCGCCGGGGCCGCGCACGCCACGGCTCTGGCAGAGTATCCGCTTCTCGCTCTGGCCCTACGCGACGGTCGCGATGGGGGCGCGCCGCTGGGGCGAGCGCTACACGGTCGCCTCGATCGGCCAGCGCGGGAAAATGGTCGTCTTCAACGACCCCGAGGCGATCAGGGACATCTTCACCGCCGACGGCGACGACCTCCGCTCCGGCGAGGCGACCGCGCCCATCCTCGGGCCGATCCTCGGCTGGCACTCGATCCTGCTCCTCGACGGCGAGCGCCACTCCCGCGAACGGCGTCTCATGAGCCCGCCGTTCCACGGCGAGCGCATGCACGTCTACGGGCGCCTCATGCGCGAGCTCGCCGACCAGGTGATCGACCGGTGGCCCGTCGGGCCGCCGTTCCCGATCCACCGCGAGATGCAGGCGATCACGCTCGATGTGATCCTGCGCGCCGTCTTCGGCGTCGACGAGGGCGCGGCCTTCACCCGCGTCCGCGAGCACGTGGAGCGCTTCGTCGCGCAGGCCAACGGCCCGAGCGCGCCCTTCATCGCGCTGAAGCCATTTCAGATGGACCTCGGGCGCCTGACGCCCTGGGGGCGCTTCGTGCGTAACCGCGACGCGATCAAGGCCGTCCTGCTCGACGAGATCGCGCGCCGCCGCGGCGAGGGGACCGCGGGCCGCAGCGACATCCTCTCGCTCCTGGTCGACGCCCGCGACGAGCAGGGCGCGCCCATGAGCGACGAGGAGCTGCTCGACGAGATGTTCACGCTGCTCATGGCTGGCCAGGAGACGACCGCGACCTCGCTGGCGTGGGTCTTCTACCACCTGCTGCGGCATCCCGACGCGCTCGCGACGCTGCGCGCGGAGCTCGCGCGCGTCGTGGGCCCCGGGCCCGTCGAGGCCCGGCACCTCCCCCAGCTCGAGTACCTCGACGCGGTCACCAAGGAGTCCGCACGCCTGACGCCGGTCGTGACCAACGTGATCCGCCGCCTGCACGCACCAGCGCGCATCGGCGGGCTCGACCTCCCGGCGGGCGTCAGCGTGTCGGCGTGCATCTATGCGACGCACCATCGGCCCGACCTCTGGCCGGAGCCCGAGCGCTTCATGCCCGAGCGCTTCCTCGCGGCGCGCCCGAGCCCGAACACCTTCTTCCCGTTCGGCGGCGGCGTCCGGCGCTGCCTGGGGGCGGCCTTCGCGACTTACGAGCTCAAGATCGTGCTCGCCGAGGTGCTCTCGCGGGTCGACCTCCGGCTGGCCCCGGGCTACCGCATGCGGCCCGTCCTGCGCGCGATCACGATCGCACCGTCGCGCGGGGTGCCGGTGGTGATGGAGCGGCGGGTCGGGTGAGCGCAAGCGTACGTACGCGACGGCTGCGGTGAGGGAGCCGTCGTAGTCGGCCGCTCTCGATCCCTCAGCCCCGGGGGCGGCGAACGAGAACCGTCCCGCCCAGCAGCACGTGCGTGATCCGCCCGAGATCCTCGATGCGCGCCACCGGATCGCCGGCGACGAGCACCAGATCCGCGCGCTTCCCGACGGCGATCTCGCCGAAGTCCGCGGCGTCGCCGGCTAGGAAGTGCGCGTTCTCCGACGTCGCGACGCGGAGCGCCTCGCGGGGCGTCAGGCCCGCCTGGACGAGCTTCGCGAGCTCGAGGTGGAGGCCGGCGCCGGGGAACTGGCCGGGATTGCAGGCGTCGCTGCCCGCGAGCACGCGGACGCCGGCGGCGCGGAGCCGCGCGACGTTCCGCCGGCGCGCGTCGCGCGCGGCCGCGGCGGCGTGGAGGAAGGCGGCGGTCGCGGGATCGAGAGCCGGCGGCGGTGCGACGAGCGCAACGAGCACGTCCGGGTGCGCCACCTCCCGCTCGATCGGGAGGAAGTCGGACACGGCGGTCCGCGGCTCCCCGGCGACGTCCCAGACGGCGAGCGTGACGACCACCGGGACGTGGGCCGCGGCGATCGCCGCGACCGCCTCCTCCGACAGCTCCTCGCGCCACGGGGCGTGGGCGAGCGCGTCGACGCCACCCCGGACGGCGTCGATCGCCTCGGCCGAGCTGCCGATGTGGGCGATCGACCGCACGCCTGCGGCGTGGCCGGCTGCGATCACCGCCGCGATCGTCTCGGTACGGAGCCGCGGAACGTCGTCGCGGGCGCCCGCGTCGATCGCGAGCTTCAGGATGTCCGGTCGCTCCGAGAGGAGCGCAGCGACGGCGCGCCGGCCGTCGTCGGGGGTCGCCACCTCGCGCGTCGCGCGCGGCAGCACGTACCAGCGGAGGTACCAGGGAAGCGCGGCGCGGAGCACCTCGGCCGGGTGCCCGCCCGGCGCGGTGAAGACGGGGCCGGCGGCGTAGAGCCGGGGGCCGAGCCGCGCACCCGTCGCGAGGCGCTCGCGCTCGCGGAAGACCGCAGGGCTGAGACCCCCGAGGTCGAGGACCGTGGTCACGCCGGCATAGAGGTAGGCGGCGAGGTTGTCGGCGACGTCGGGCAGCGTGCTGACCCGCCAGGGAGGACCGGGCGTGGAGCCGGTGTGCGTGTGGACGTCGACGAGCCCGGGCAGGAGCGTGCCACCCGCGCCATCGATCGCCGGAAGGCCCGGCGCCCCGGCCCCGAGCGGCACGATGGCCGCGATCCGCCCGTCGCGCACGACGACGTCGCGCGGTCCGTCGAGGAGCGCGGCGTGCGGCGCATCGAACACGCGCACGTTGCGGAGGACGACCGAGTGGGGCGCTCCGGCCGGTCGGGAGACGAGGGCCGGTTCGTGGGTGCAGGCCGCGGCCAGCGCGACGATCGCGGCAGCAGCGACGGCGGCGCGCACCGGCCGTGCGTAGCACCCGCACGTCCGGATCGCAAAGAACTGAGCAGCCTCGCGGTAAAACGATCTCGCGGACAGCACCCTAGCTCGGCTTCCGTGCCCGCGGCCGATCCGCTGTGGGCGTGCCGCCCTCGCTGCCGCCGCCGGCCACCTGCATGACGGCCCTCGGCGTGATCTCCGGCGCGAGCTCGATCGGACCCGGCGTCCAGTACGCGTTGCCGACGAGGGCGACGCCCTTCGTGTTCTCGCCCGTCACGCGGAGGAAAACGCCTGCGTCCTCGGGCACCACGTTGCCGTGCACCAGGCCGCCACGGATGTCGTTCAGCCACACGACCGGGCCACGACCGTTCGCCGACGGACCGGTGAGGCCAGCGAGATGGAGTCCCGCGACGTCGTCGGCGACGAGCGACGGCCGCGGGTCGGGGCCCTCGACGGCCAGCTCGATGTTGCGCAGCATCACGTCCCGGGCGTGACGCACGTAGAGCCCGAGGGCCGGCAGCGGCCCGTACATCGAGACCTTCGGGTAATCCGCCGCGCGCTCCGGCACGTCGAGGCCGGTCGCGTGCGGTGCGCCGCCCGCAGCCGTGATGCGCACGTTCTCGACGCTGATCCGCTCCACGGGGTGGCCGGGAAGGCCGGCGATCGAGCCCGTGGCGCTGGCGCCCACGGCCAGCACGCCGCTGATCGAGACGTTCCGGAGCCGGCCGGGCGTCGGCCCCGCCTGGTCACGCCCCCGGTCGCCGAGCCGGATGAAGAGCGGAGCCGGGACGCCGGTCATCACCACGTTGGAGATCATCACGCCGTCGACGCTGCCGCCGTCGACCGTGATGATGGCGACCCCCCCGCCCTCGGCGGCCGCCGGGTCGTGGCGCTCGGTCGGCGAGCCGCTGAACACGCAGTTGGAGAGCACGATCTGCCGGAAGTCGCCCGTGCTCTCCGTGCCGAGCTTGAAGCAGTTCGATGGGCTCCGCATCCGGCAGTTCGTGACCAGCACGTCTTCCGTCACGCCGCGCTCCCCGAGGAGGAAGCTCGTCTTCAGGCAGAGCGCGTCGTCGTCCGACTCGATGTCGCAGTTGGCGATGCGCACCCGCCGGCAGCAGTCGGGGTCGATGCCGTCGGCGTGGGCGTCCCGGATCGTCACGCCGTCGACGAGCACGTCTTCACAGCCCCCGAGGCTGACGCAGTAGTTCGGCGCGTGCACTATGGTGACGCCCTGCACGGTCACGAAGCGGCAGCGCTTGAGGGCGATCGGCTTCGGGCCGAGGCGGCGGCGCCGGTTCATGTCGATGACGCCGCCACCCACGACGGCGACGCGCTCGAGGTCGTGCCCGGCGAGGAGCGCGTTGGCGAAGTCCGTCGTCTCGACGTCGGACCCGCTGGCGAAGGGGAGCCGCTCGGGCGGAGCGAAGTCGTCGTCGTCCGGGCTCGCGAGGAGGACGGCGCCGGGGGTCAGCTCGAGCGTCACGCGGCTGCGGAGCGCGAGCGTGCCGCTCCGCCAGGTGCCGGCGGGAAGCTGCACGAGGCCGCCGCCCAGGCGATGGGCCGCGTCGATCGCCTGCTGGATCGCTCGCGTGTCCGCGGTCCTGCCGTCGCCGATGCCGCCGAAGTCCCGCACGTCGAGCGCCGGGCCGCGCGATACGCCCTCCCCCCCGCGGTCGGCCGCCTGGCCCACCCGCGGCACGGCGTCGACGCCGGCGGTGACGGCCAGGCTCCCGCCGCCGAGGAGGACCGACGTGCGCACGAAGTCGCGTCGCGACAGCGTGTCGAACTCGTCCCGGTCGGGTGGCCTGGCGGACATCGTCACTCCCGCACGAGACGACGCTACCACCGGCGCGAAATCCGCGTCCACATGATTCGTCGTTCTGGCGCCGCGCGCTGCGCAAGCCGCACAGCGATCGAGTCGGCGCCGTGGAGGATGCGGGTGATGAGTGGCTCCACGGGACGGAGGCGCCGGCGGCAGGACGCCCTGCTACGTCGGTCGGCGGAGCCCACGTGCGCCGTCATGCCGGTGTTCCGCACCAGTCTCCGCGCCGCGTCCGATTGACCCGCCCCGCCCGGCCCGTCAGGATGCGCGGACCGTGGCCACTCCGGCTCGCAGCCTGACGCTACCGCGCCGCGCCGACGTGCGCAACGTCGCCATCATCGCGCACGTCGACCACGGGAAGACGACGCTGGTCGACGCCATGCTACACCAGACCGGCGTCTTCCGGGCCAACGAGCAGGTGGCCGAGCGGGTCCTGGACTCCTTCGCGCTCGAGCGCGAGCGCGGCATCACGATCCTCGCGAAGAACACCTCGGTCATCTGGGAGGGCGTGCGCATCAACATCGTCGACACGCCGGGACACGCCGATTTCGGCGGCGAGGTCGAGCGGACGCTCACCATGGTGGACGGCGTCCTCCTCCTGATCGACGCCTCGGAAGGGCCGCTGCCCCAGACCCGCTTCGTGCTCGGGAAGGCGCTCGAGGCCGGCCTCCCGCCCGTCGTCTGCCTCAACAAGATCGACCGCGCCGACGCGCGGCCGGCGGCCGTGCTCGACGAGCTCTACGGGCTCTTCATCGACCTCGGCGCGACCGAGGCGCAGCTCGAGTTCCCCGTCGTCTACACGAACGCGCGCGCCGGCACCGCGAGCGCGGACTCTGCCGTGGAGGGGACGGACCTCGGGCCCCTCTTCCGGGCGATGGTGCGCGCGCTGCCCGGGCCGCCCCACGATCCGGACGCGC
This sequence comes from Deltaproteobacteria bacterium, assembly GCA_005879795.1. Lineage (NCBI taxonomy): Bacteria > Pseudomonadati > Myxococcota > Myxococcia > Deltaproteobacteria bacterium. The sequence goes on along the minus strand of VBKJ01000063.1, from coordinate 4,225 downwards.
CCGTGCGCTTCCAGGCGAACAACCTCGGCTACGACGACTACGTCGGGCGGCTCGCCATCGGCCGCATCGTCTCCGGCGAGCTCGCCGCCGGCCTCTACACGCTCTGTCGGCTCGACGGCTCGCAGGTGCCGTGCAAGCTGACGCGCCTCTACGGCTGGCACGGGCTCAAGCGCATGGAGCTCGAGCGGGCGCTCGCCGGGGACATCGTGGCGATCGCGGGCATCGAGGACATCCGCATCGGCGAGACGGTCGCCGACCGCGAGCGGCCCGGGGCGCTGCCGCCGATCCGGATCGACGAGCCGACCATCGCCATGGTCTTCGGCGTCAACACGAGCCCGTGGGCGGGCCGCTCCGGAAGCCAGGTGACGTCGCGCCAGCTGGGCGAGCGCCTCCGGCAGGAGAGCCGCCGAAACGTGAGCCTCCGGGTGGAGGAAACGGCCACCGCCGACGCTTTCCGCGTCCTCGGGCGCGGCGAGCTCCAGCTCGCCATCCTGATCGAGACGATGCGGCGCGAGGGCTTCGAGCTGCAGGCCTCCAAGCCGGCCCCCGTCGTCCGCGAGCGCGACGGCGTGCTCGAGGAGCCGATGGAGCTCGTGCTGATCGACGTGCCGGAGCAGTACGTCGGCATCGTGACGCAGCTGCTCGGCGTGCGCCGCGCGGTCATGGGGCGCATGGAGCACGTCGGCGGCGGGCGGGTGCGCATCGAGTACGGCGTGCCGTCGCGCGGGCTGATCGGCTTCCGCTCGCACTTCCTGACCGACACGCGCGGCACCGGCACGCTGAACGCCCTCTTCAACGGCTACGCCCCGTGGCAGGGGCCGATCCCCGCGCGCACCAACGGCGCCATGGTGGCCGACCGCGAGGGCGTCGCCTCCCCCTACGCGCTCTTCCACCTCCAGGAGCGCGGCGTCCTCTTCGTCCCCGCCGGCACGCCGGTCTACGAGGGCATGGTGGTGGGCGAGTACTCGCGCGACGTCGACCTCGACGTCAACGTCTGCCGCGAGAAGAAACTCACGAACATGCGCGCCGCGGGCCACGACGAGGCGGTGCGCCTCGTCCCGCACCGGGCGATGGGGCTGGAGGACGGGCTCGAGTGGGTCGACGAGGACGAGCTGGTCGAGGTGACGCCCGACGCGATCCGGCTCCGCAAGCGCGAGCTGCGCCAGGCGCTCAGGCCGCGGGGGCCGCGGGCCGGACGGATCGGCGGGCCGCCGCCGGTCGCGCGCTGACGAGCCGGACCCGGTATCGGCGCACATCGCGGCTAGACCGCGTCGACGTTCGCACCGGCATGGCCCCACGCGAGCCGGTCGATCCCGGCCGATCGGATCGCGCGTCCGAGCGACATCGAGCCGACGACGCTCGCCGCGGGTAGCACGACGGCCACCCAGCGCAGGCGCTGACAGTCCACCCGCACACATATGAGGGCGTTCCTCGAAGCTGGCGGGCGGGGTTTGCGGGCGTTTCGCGGCAGGTGCTACGCTCCGCGCCAAAAGCGAAGGAAGAAAGGAAGGAACGGTGAAGGGAATCGTACTCGCCGGCGGCTCGGGAACGCGCCTCCATCCCTTGACGAGCGTCGTGAGCAAGCAGCTTCTGCCCATCTACGACAAGCCGATGATCTACTATCCGCTCGGAACGCTGATGCTGGCGGGAATCCGCGAGATCCTCGTCATTTCGACCCCGCAGGACCTGCCGCGCTTCCGCGACCTCCTCGGCTCGGGAGAGCGATGGGGCGTTCGCTTCGACTACGCGGAGCAGCGGCAACCCGAAGGGATCGCCCAGGCCTTCACGATTGGCCGGTCGTTCATCGGCGCGGACAGCGTCGCGCTCGTTCTCGGTGACAACATCTTCCACGGGAACGGCTTGAGCGAACGGCTCCAGGCCGCCACCGGCGAGCGGCCGGGCGCCACCGTCTTCGCGTACCAGGTCCGGGACCCGCAGCGTTACGGCGTGGTCGAGACCGATGATGCGGGGCGGGCGCTCAGCATTGAGGAGAAACCGAAGGCGCCGCGATCCAACTACGCGGTGACGGGCCTCTACTTCTACGACAACCAGGTGGTCGACATAGCCACGAGCCTGCGGCCCTCGGCTCGCGGCGAGTACGAGATCACGGACGTGAACCGGGAGTACCTCCGTCGGGGGCAGCTGCGTGTGGAGCTCCTTGGCCGGGGGCTCGCCTGGCTCGACACCGGCACGCCCGAGGCCTTGATGGAAGCCTCGAAGTTCATCGAGATCCTCGAGCAACGGCAGGGTCTCAAGGTCTGCGCCCCGGAGGAGGTGGCCTACCGCAAGGGGTTCATCGATCTCGGCCAGCTCACGAAGCTCGCGGAAGCCATGAAGAGCAGCTCGTACGGCGCCTACCTGCGCCGGGTCGTGGACGACGAGTCGCAATGAAAGTCAGCGAGACGGAGTTGACGGGCGTCCTCGTCTTGGAGCTCGACGTGTATCCGGACGAGAGGGGCCAGTTCTTCGAGATTTTCAACGACGGACGGTACCAGAGCCTCGGCCTGCCCACGCGTTTCGTGCAGGACAACTTCTCCCGCTCGAGAAAGGGCGTGGTGCGCGGCCTGCACTACCAGCAGCCGCGTCCGCAAGGGAAGCTGGTCCAGGTCCTGCGCGGTCGGATCCTGGACGTGGCCGTGGACCTCCGGCGGAGCTCGGCACACTTCGCCCGGTGGCACACGGCTTTTGCGCGCTGACGGACGCGGACGTCCTCTACAAGTGCACCGACGCGTACGTGGCCTCCTGCGACCGGGCGTTGCGGTGGAACGACCCAGACCTCGCCATCCGCTGGCCCATCGAGAGCCCCGTGGTCTCGCCCAAGGACGACCGCGCGCCGTTCTTGCGGGATGTGCATGATCTGCTGGACTGAACGCCGATTGTCGCGCTCGGTTTCTCGGCGTTTGGGTCAATCGACGTCGCAGCGTTCAGCCTCGCGGTAGGATGAGCACCGCGACGACTGTGCCTCCAGCGAGCGCGTGTCGGAGACTGTACACCCGGCCGTAGGAAGGCGACAAGCGGATGCGTCGAGGTTGCCTGCGGTGCTCGGTGCCTAGCGATGTGGTAGTAGGGCAGCACGCCCATTGAGGCCGTGGCTCAGGTGTCACCTTGGGTCTTGCGCTTCGATCTTGCCTCCGGGCGGGCGCTACTCTGGATCGTGACGGCGCGGCGAGCCGGCGAAGTCTATCCTGAAGTCTACCTGTACCTGGCCGATCGTTACTGGCGTCTTGCGGCTCACTACGAGAAACGTGGCCGGCCTCGGAAGGCTCAACGACTGGCAGGAAAGGCGAAGCAGTACCTTGATCTCGGTGGTGGCGATCCTTTGCCGCCAGCGGCGGCTCTTGCCATGCCAATCCCACGACGCCCGAGCTTCACCGCCGCCATCGGGTTCCGGTCCGACAAACCACCGGACGATGCCGCGTAGGCCCCTCTCAGACCTTCTGCTTGTCTTGTCTGCGGTATTCGCCGTCGGCTGCCTTCCGATTCTCCATTGGCGACGCGCATCACCGGATATCGACGGAAGCGCCTACACAAGGGAACGGCCGGTAGCGGGCGTCCGAGTCGCTCTGTCACGCGAAGAGAATGTGCGCGTAGGCGACGAGTGCCGCGACGCTGTTCAGGGGAGCCGGGCTCGCGCGTCAGCACCTTGAAGTAGACGTCACGGCGCAGGGCACTGTAGGGACCCCGGCGATGGCCGCCACCACAGCCTCGCTAGAAGGTCAGCTTGTCGAAGTCATTCCACTGAATGGTGACCCCGTCGGTCGACGAATCCCAGTTGGGAACGTTCAGCGTCCGAACCGGTCCGCCGCCCCGTGAGAGGAGCTGGAAGGAGACCGTTTCATCGGGTGGCGAGCTGGCGGCGACGTAGACATCCGCGCCCTGGATGAACGGCAGCCCGCTTAGGATCGGATCCGGTTCGCTAAGGTCGGTCTGTTTGTCGTCGTTTCTGTCGAAGGCGAAGAATGCGTTGACCTGCTTGCTGATCCGACAGAGGACTTCCGTGCAGACGTTGAGGCCGTTGATCAGCAGTTGGTCGTTTTCTGAGCCCTGATCGCCCCACAGCTCCTTGTACCTGATCATCACCGTCGACACGCTGCCCGGGCGATTTCCTACGTACTCCTCGATCGCGGCCGACGCGAGCAGGCGGAGGGTGTAGTCGCTTCTCACGAACGGCTCGTAGTAGATGTGGAGCGTCGGAAGGCCGGTTTGCACGAGCGCGAACTCGTAG
>VBKJ01000062.1 GCA_005879795.1 Deltaproteobacteria bacterium | reverse complement strand
TGATATAACGCAGATGATATGTTCCAGCCGCTCAATTTTCTGCACCGCATCATCCCCTCTCACCTTTTTGCGGGAGCCCTCTCCGCCGACGAGGGTGAGGCAGCGGGTGGCGGTAGCTCACTGGTGATTGGATAGCGCCTCGATCGGCTGCCCCGTCGCCGGCGACGGGAGTCTTCGTCGACGATCCGGGCCGGTCGGGCGGCCAGGCGATCGAGCTCAGCTCCTCGGGGCGGCGGCGCCCCGATCCCGCGGCAGGCCGAGGATGCGCTGCGCGACGATGTTCCGCTGCACCTCGCTCGTGCCGCCGGCGATCGTCATCGAGCGGTCGCCCAGGTACTGCCGCGCCCAGCGCCCGTTCGAGGGCGCGTGCGAGTCGTCCATGAGCGCCGCATAGGGACCCAGGACCTCCATCGCCGTCTCCGAGAACTCCTGGGTGAGCTGCGTCGTGGTGAGCTTCATCGCCGCCGAGAGGTGCGGGTTCATCCGCCCGCGCAGCGAGTCGGTCAGCGCGCGCAGCCCCGAGTAGCGGACGATCGCCGCCTTGGTCGCCAGCTCCGCGAGGCGCTGGCGGACGCGCAGGTCCTTCTCCTTGCCCTGGCTGCGCGCCGTGGTGGCGAGCCAGTCGAGCGCGAGGTCGAAGCGCACGCTCCCCGCGATGCCGCTGCGCTCGTTGATGAGCGCGCTCGACACCACCTCCCAGCCCTGCCCTTCCCGGCCGAGGAGATTCGTCACCGGCACGCGCACGTCGGTCATGAACACCTCGTTGAACTCCGCGCTGCCGTCGATCTGCCTGATCGGCCGGATCTCGATGCCCGGGGTGCGCAGGTCCATCAGCAGCAGCGACAGCCCCGCCCACTTGGGTCCATCCGTCGAGGTTCGCACCAGCACGAAGAACCAGTCCGAGATGTGCGCGTAGGTGGTCCAGATCTTCTGCCCGTTGACGACGTAGACGTCGCCGTCGCGCACGGCGCGCGTCCGAGCGGCTGCCATGTCGGAGCCCGAGGTCGGCTCGGAGTAACCCGTCGCCCAGATCTCGTCCGCCGTCAGGATGGGCGGGATGAAGCGCTTCTTCTGCGCGTCCGTGCCGTAGCCGATGATGGCGGGGCCGACCCACCAGATCGCCATCGCGTTCACCACCTGCGGCGCGCGCGCCCGGGCGAGCTCCTCGTTGAGGATCGCCTGCTGCATCTCGGAGAGCCCCGCGCCGCCGTACTCCTTCGGCCAGGCGGCGCCGAGGAAGCCGGCGGCGTGCAGCTTCCGCTGCCAGGCGCGCATGTCGTCGAGCGTCTTGAGCGACCCCGACGCAGGGACGTTCTTCTCGAGCCAGGCGCGCACGCGGGTGCGGAAGGCTTCCTCCTCGGGGGTGTAGGACAGATCCATCGTCGCGACCTCCGGCGGGCCAATCTAGCCGGGCGCAGCGGGCGAACGCCAGCACCCTCCCGGCGGTGGAGGGGAGCCTTTCTCCCGCCGCGCATCGCGCCGCGATGGCTCGCGAGACGGTATCGATCGCGGTATGGAAAATGCCATGATCACGACCATCGACGCGGCTGTTCGCGTCGTCGTTCCGAAGGACGTCCGTCAGCAAGCGAGGCTGTCGCCCGGCACGCGAGTGGATATCCGCTGCCGGGACGGCGTGGTGGAGATCGAGCCCGCACCGCTGCCTGTGCGCCTGCGCCGGCAAGGCCGGCTCCTGGTCGCCGTACCCGAGAGCCCCACACCTCGCCTCACGGGCGCCGCCGTCGAGCAGACCCGCCGTCGTCTGCGCCGCGAGCGTGGCACGGAGTGAGCCGCCCGACTTCGAGGTCCTGGTCCCGGAGAGCATCGCCGGTGCATTGACAGCCGGGGACCGGACCGGCACCCTCGCGCCGTGCCCGCACCCCGGAAGTTCCGCATCGGTCTCGTGCAGATGCGCTGCGCGCCCGATCCCGCCGCGAACCTCGAGACGGCGACCCTGCGCGTGCGGGAGGCCGCGCGCCAGGGCGCGCAGGTCGTCTGTCTCCCGGAGCTGTTCCGCTCGCAGTACTTCTGCCAGCGCGAGGACCACGCCGGCTTCGACCTGGCCGAGCCGGTGCCGGGCCCGACGACCGACGCGCTCGGCCGGGTGGCGCAGGAGTCGCGCGCCGTCGTGATCGCATCGGTCTTCGAGCGCCGCGCGGCGGGCGTCTACCACAACACGGCGGTCGTGCTCGACGCCGACGGCAGCGTGCGCGGCCTCTACCGCAAGATGCACATCCCGGACGATCCGCTCTACTACGAGAAGTTCTACTTCACGCCCGGCGACCTCGGCTTCCGCGCCTTCGACACGGCCGCCGGGCGGATCGGCACGCTCGTGTGCTGGGACCAGTGGTACCCGGAGGCGGCCCGCCTGACCGCGCTGGCCGGCGCCGACGTCCTCTTCTACCCGACCGCCATCGGCTGGCACCCGCGCGAGAAGGCCGACCACGGCGAGGCGCAGGTGTCCGCCTGGCAGACCATGCAGCGCGCGCACGCGATCGCCAACGGCGTCTACGTGGCGGCCGTGAACCGCGTCGGGCACGAGGGCCCGGCCGACGGCGGCCTCGAGTTCTGGGGCGCGTCGTTCGTGAGCGATCCCTTCGGCGTGGTGCTCGCCGAAGCCTCGCGCACCGCCGAGGACCTCCTCATCGTCGAGTGCGACCTCGCCCACCAGGAGGAGGTGCGGCGTAACTGGCCCTTCCTCCGCGACCGCCGCATCGACGCCTACGCGGCGATCACCCGGCGCCTGCTCGACTAGGGCAGAGTCCTGGTGACGACGCCGGCCGCTCTCGGCTACCGCATGCCGGCGGAGTGGGAGCCGCATGCGGCCACCTGGCTCGCCTGGCCCCACGAGCGGAGCGACTGGCCGGGCAAGTTCGCCGCCATCCCGTGGGTGTACGCCGAGGTCGTGCGCCACCTGGTCCCGGGCGAGCGCGTGCGCATCCTCGTCGGCGACGCGGTGAGCGAGCGGAGCGCCCGGCGCGTGCTGGCCCGCAGCGGTGTCGACGTGCGCCGCGTCGACTTCTTCCGCGTGCCGACCGACCGCTCGTGGACGCGCGACTTCTGCCCTCTCTTCGTGCGGCGCAACGACGGCGACGTTGCGCTCACCAACTGGAAGTTCAACGGCTGGGCGAAGTACCCGAACTGGAAGCGCGACGCCGCCGTCCCCGACCGGCTGGCGAAGCTCCTCCGGCGCCGGCAGTGGAAGCCGGGGCTCGTCCTCGAGGGTGGGAGCATCGACGTGAACGGGCGCGGCACGCTCCTCACCACCGAGGAGTGCCTGCTCTCGCCGGTGCAGGCGCGGAACCCGGGGGTGGAGCGCGCCGAGCTGGAGCGCGCGCTGCACGACTACCTCGGCGTGCGCAAGGTCCTCTGGCTCGGCGGCGGCATCGTGGGCGACGACACCCACGGCCACGTCGACGACCTCGCGCGCTTCGTCGACCCGCGCACGGTCGTGGTCGCGAGCGAAGAGGACCCCACCGACCCGAACTACGACCCGCTGCGCGAGAACCGCGAGCGCCTGGCGCGCATGACCGACCAGGATGCGGCGCCGCTCCGGGTCGTGGAGCTGCCCATGCCCGCGCCCGTCCTCTTCGACGGCGAGCGCCTGCCGGCCAGCTACGCGAACTTCTTCGTCGGGAACGCGGCCGTGCTGGTCCCGACCTTCAACGACCCGCGCGACCGGCAGGCGCTCGAGACGCTCGCCGAGCTCTTCCCCGGCCGGCGCGTGGTCGGCATCCATGCCGGCGACCTGGTGCTCGGGCTCGGCTCGCTCCACTGCATGACGCAGCAGGAGCCGGCGTGAGGGGCGCTACAGCACCGCGACGCGCGCCTTGATCCCCGAAACGCGCGGCAGCCCGCGGTCCCGCGTGAGTAAGGTCGCCGGGAGCCAGACCGTGCGGATCGGACGGCGCTCCTGTCTCGAGCTCAGCTCGCCCGTGCCGCCGCGCCGAGGGCCCGGGCCGGCGCCGTGCTCTCGCGCCGGATCAGGTAGCAGAGCGGCCCGACGCTGCCGAGCGTGAGGGTGAGGATCACGTAGGGCACGAACTCGATGCCCCGCTCGCGCGCATCCTGCCACATCCAGAGCGTCACCAGGCCGAGCGCGATGGTCAGGTCGACGAACCCGAGCAGAGCGCCGGTCGTGCCGAGCGCCTGCTCGAAGACCCCGGCGTAGCCCACCTGGTATACGCCCCAGGCCTCGAAGCCGCCGAACGCCAGAAGCACGAGCGACAATCCCAGCTGCTTTCCGTTCATGACTCCCTCCTTGGCGATGGGTTGGTCCACAGCTCGCGGAGCGGCCCGACCAGCGCCTCGGGCCGATCCTCGGGGAAGAAGAGCTTCGCCTCGGGCACCTCGACCACGCGCGTCACGCCGGGGATCGTCGCGCCGAGCCAGTGCGCCCAGCGCACGTCGAAGAACACGTCGGCGAGCGCCCACACGACGAGCGTCGGCACCCGCAGCCGGCGGAGCGCCGGCTCGATCGCCACCGTCTGCGCGCAGTCGAACGAGAGCCAGTAGCGCCGCATGCTCTCGATCCGCTCGGGCGTGGCGAGCAGCGGCTCCAGGTACACGCGCACCGCCTCGTCGGTCGGGGCCGACGGGTCCGCGTAGGCCACGCCCAGGCCGGCGGGGGAGCGCGCGAAGCCCGGGTCCGCGAGCATCAGGCGCGCGGCGTCGATGAGCGCCCCGCTGCGGGCCGCCTCGATGATCGGCCTGACCGCCTCCGGCGGCCAGTTGTCGTGCGTGTCGCAGTTGGTGAGCGTCAGCGTGCGGAGCCGTTCGGGGTGCCGGGCGGCGAAGAGCTGCGCGATCCCGCCGCCGCTGTCGTTGCCGACCAGGTCGATCGGACCCAGGTCGAGCGCGTCGCAGAGCTCGGCCAGCATGCGGGCCTGCGCGGTGAACGAGACGTCCTGGTCGGGCGCGATCTCGGTGTAGCCGAGGCCCATCAGGTCGAGCGCAATGCAGCGGTGGATGTCGCTGACCGCGTCGATGACGTGCCGCCAGTGGAAGCCGTTGAGCGGCACCCCGTGCAGGAAGACCGCGGCCGGCCCCCTCCCCTGCTCGACGTAGGCGATGCGGCCGGATGGCGTCTCGGCGAAGCGGCGGCGTGCGTGAAAGGTCTCGGCGTCCATGCCGGCGTGACGCTCCACGGATCGTGCCAGGGCGCGCCGCACGCCCCGGCGAGCCGCGGGCACCGCGCGGTGTGGCGCCGTCGCCACGCCCGTTGCGCCCGCGCCCCATCGGCCGGCGTTGCCATGGGGCTCCGGAGTGCGTAACGATCCGGCCCGGGACTTGCGAGGGCGCCGGACATGAAGCTCGTGCGGGCACGCTGGTGGGGAGCCGCCGCCGGGATCGTCCTGGCGGTGCTCGACACGCTGACGATCTCCGCCCTCGGCGTGCGCTTCGAGATGAACGGCCATGACGTCAGCCCGCTGCTGGTGGGCGTATGGTTCGGCTCCTCGTTCGCCCTCCTTGGCTTCCTCGCCGGCTACGTCGTCGAGGGGCGCCGTCGCGACCGCCGCCAGGCCGAGGTGATCCGCGCGCAGACCGAGGCGATCGCCGCCACCCGCGCCCGCCTCGCCCAGACCGAGAAGCTCGCCGCGCTCGGTCAGCTCGCCGCCGCCGTGGCGCACGAGGTGCGGAGCCCGCTCGCCGTCATCCGCTCGGCAGCGCAGGGCCTCGCCGAGTCGCTGCCCCGCGACGACGAGGAATCGCGCCGGGCCTACTCCTTCATCACGGCCGAGATCGACCGCCTGGGGAACGTCGTCGACTCGCTCCTCGCCTTCGCGCGCCCGCTGCGCGTCGAGGCGCGGCCCGTGTCGGTGCACGAGCTCTTCGACCGCGCGCTTCTCCTCGTGCGCGAGGAACTCGACGGCAAGGCGCTGCGCGTGCGGCGCGACGAGCCCCCGCTGCTGCCCGAGGTGCGCGCCGACGGCGATCTCATCTGCCAGGTGCTCCTCGGGCTCCTCGCCAACGCGGCCGAGGCGGCGCCGAGCGGCGGCGAGGTGGCGCTCGCGGCCGCGGCGGCCGACGGCGCGGTCGAGATCGCAGTCGCCGACTCCGGCCCCGGCGTGCCGCCCGAGCTGCGCGCCCGCATCTTCGAGCCTTTCTTCACCACGCGCCCGCGCGGGACGGGCCTGGGCCTCGCCGTCGCGCGCCAGATCGTCGAGGCGCACGGCGGGCGGATCGAGGTCGGCGAGCGGACGGGCGGCGGGGCGCGCTTCACGCTGCGCCTCCCGGCCGCGGCATGAGCGCGCGCGTCCTCATCGTCGACGACGAGGCGCGCATGGCGGAGGTGATCGCTGCGGCGCTGCGCCGCGCCGGGCACCAGTGCGAGACGTGCGCAGGCGGCGAGGCGGCGCTCGCGGCCCTCGAGGAGCACGGCGCCGACGTGGTGGTGACGGATTGGAAGATGCCCCACATGGACGGCATCGAGCTTCTCCGCCGGCTGCACGCGCGCCGGCCGGGCCTGCCCGTGATCCTCGTCACCGCGCACGGCACCGTCCCCTCCGCGGTCGCGGCCATGCGCGAGGGCGCCTTCGACTACGTGACCAAGCCGTTCGACAACGACGAGCTGCGCGCCACGGTCGGGCGGGCGCTCGAGCTGACCCGCCTCGAGCGCGAGAACCGCTGGCTCCGCCAGGAGGTGGCCAGCCGCTACGCGCCCGAGGCGGTGGTCGCCGAGAGCTCGGGGAGCCGCGAGCTCCTGGCGCTCGTCCGCCGCGTGGCGCCGAGCCGCGCCACGGTGCTGATCCAGGGCGAGAGCGGCACGGGCAAGGAGCTCGTTGCCCGCCTGCTCCACTACTGGAGCGACCGCGTCGGCCGCCCGTTCGTCGCCGTCAACGTGAAGGCCTTCGCCGAGGGCGTCCTCGAGAGCGAGCTCTTCGGCCACGAGAAGGGCGCGTTCACGGGCGCCATCGCGGCGCGCGCCGGCTGCTTCGAGCGCGCCCACGGCGGCACGCTCTTCCTCGACGAGATCGCCGAGATCGCGCCCGACATCCAGGTGAAGCTCCTGCGCGTGCTGCAGGAGGGCGAGGTCCTGCGCGTCGGCGGCGGCGCGGCGCGCGCGGTCGACGTGCGCGTCGTCGCGGCGACCAACCGCGTCCTGCGCGACGAGATCGCGGCCGGCCGCTTCCGCGAGGACCTCTACTTCCGCCTGAACGTGATCCCGATCCAGCTCCTGCCGCTGCGGGCGCGACGCGAAGATGTCGTGCCGCTCGCCCGTCACTTCCTCGCCCACCATGCCGCCGAGGCGGGCCGGCGGCTCGCGTTCTCGCCCGAGGCCGAGGAGGTGCTGGCCGCGCACGACTGGCCCGGGAACGTGCGCGAGCTGGAGAACGCCGTCGAGCGCGCGGTCGTGCTCGCGCGGGGCAACACGATCGCGCCGGAGGACCTGCTGCTCGAGGAGCGGTCCGCGCCCGCGCCGGGTGCGGACGGGACACTGCAAGACGTGCTCGACCGCGCCGCCGCCGCGCGCATCCGCGCCGCGCTCGACGCCGTGGGCGGCCAGCGCGCCGAGGCGGCGCGCCTGCTCGGCATCGACCGGACGACGCTGTATCGGATGATGAAGCGGCTCGGCCTCTGAGACCCTGCGACGTCACCGACCCGCCATCGCGCCGACCAGAGGACCGCGACCAGGTTGTACTTCCGCGCCGGGCCGGGCGCGCGCGATGGAACTAGAGACCGCCTGGGCCCGGTGGCGGCCCGCCGCCGGGGCCGATGTCCGGGGGCCAGTCGAGGGGCGCGACCTGCCCCGCTGCGAACTCGACGGTCGGCTGGCTGCCTGAAGTGTTGTCGAGCCCGTCGGTCAGAGCGCCCGGCTCGAGGTGTACGCTGGCGGCGGTCTGGTCGCCCGGCAGCGTCACGCTCCAGGTCCCCCGCAGCGGGTCCCACAGCGCCGCGAGAACGCCCGGGCGCAGCCGGGATCCCTGGCGGAGCCGGAAGCGGAGCACGCCCCCCTCCGGACTCTTCGGGCGAGACAGAATGTCGCGCCCGGGGTCGGGCGGCGGGTTCTGGGCGACGAAGTCGAGTCGGGTCCGACCGCCGGCGATGCGCGCCGCCGTGAAGCCACGCACGCGAAGGCCGCTCGAGGGGAGAACGTCGAAGGGCGCGGTGGTGAGCGTGTACCGCGCGCTCACGATGCGCACGCGGTAGGTGCCGAGGGCGAAGTCGCGCGCCACGTCGTAGCGTGCATGGTACTCGCCCCCCGTCTCCCGCCACACGAAGGCAAAGCCGAGGTCGGAATCCACGAGCGTCCACGACCCGTCCGCCTGCTGGCGCTCGAGCACGAGGAACGGCGCTCCCACCGGGCGATCCTGGCCACGGAGGCCGCCGTGCCAGACGATCTCGAAGGTCCACATGCGCTCGACGGGCGGGGACGGCCCCGCGTCGAGCGTCCCCGCGACGCCGCCGTCGCCGCTGGGTGGCGTGCCGGGATCCGTGGTCCCCTCGGGCGGCGCTGCCGCCGGAGGAGGCGCGAGGGTGCCAGCCGCCATGGCGGAGGTCAGAGCCGTGTGCGTCTGCACGATCAGGTTCCCCGACCACAGGCCGAAGACCGTGTGCCCGCCCTCGTAGTGCTGCTGGTCGTACTCCTCGGGGGTCGTGTAGTAGCCCGTGTAGTTGTTCGCGAGGCCGACAACGAGCGCGTCGGCCACCCCGGCCGGGGCGGCAGCCAGGCCGGCGGCCCGCGCGCGGCGCCCCATCTCGGCGGTCGGCTCGCCCGGCACGCTGAGGAGGAGCCGGTCGCCGACGCGCAGCACCTGCACCTCGGGCGTCGTCGTGTACGGCGCGGGGCCAACGATGATCTTGCGCCCCTGGATCGGGTCCGCCTCCTCGGCCGGGCGCCGCTGACCCTCGGTCCCGAACTGGTAGAAGATCGACGGCCCGTCCTCCGCACCACCGATGAAGGCAAGCCCGTAGAGCGGCTCCGGGCTCACCTGCTGCCCGGGCGCGATCACCTGCCCACAAAAGCAGATCTTGGTCCACCGCGCGTCGAGGGGCAGCGCCGCGGAGAGCTGGCCGGCGGCGGCGTCCCACGCCGCCCGCATCGCGCGCGCGACGCGCTGGCCCTCCTCGTCAGCCGCCGTGTTCTGGTTCGGGCCGGCGAAGGCGGGGCTCTGGTCGCCCTCGGTGCCGTTGCTCACGATCGCGAGCGGGGCCTCGACGCCGAGCGACGCCGCGAAGCGGCGGACCGCCACGCCCGGCCAGTCGGACGACCACGTCGTGTTGGCGGGGATGAAGTTCGTCGCGTGCGCGGAGAAGTGGACCCAGGCCGCCAGTGGCTTCGGGCCATCGGACGTGTCGCGGTCGATCCGCAGGAGGCTCAGCAGCGGCGCGATCGTGTGCGGACGCCCGAGCGGGTCAAGCCCGGTGCTGCCCTCGCCGCGCGGGAGGTCGAAGCCGTGGTCGGCGAGGTGGGCTTCGATCGAGCGGTTGCCGCTCGCGTCCTCCAGGGTGGCGGTCGACCATGCGCCGCGGGCCGGCGCCCGCGCGTCGTCGGCTGCGCGCACCGCCCGCGCCACCTGCTCGAGGAGGAAGTCCGGGTACTCCGTTGGTCCTGCGTGCGTGTGTGTGCCGGCGAATAGGAGGTTGTCGTGCGTGAAGCCGCGGCTCCCGAGGCGCGAGACGAGGGAGTCCTTCGCCGTGGGCGAGCGGAAGTCGGTCTGCTCGGGCCCCTGGAGGTCGGCGGTGACGAGCGCGAGCTTGTGGGTGCCGTCGTCGAGCACGAGCGCGCGGGCCGTGAGGCGGAGAGCCACGCCGTCGGCCCGGATGTCGGGCCGCACGTAGCCGAAGAACTCCCCGCCCGAAGCCGGCGTGATGTCCGTCACCCCGACCCCCGCGCGGAGCTGCCCGTTAGCGGCCGCCGCGACGAGGACGGGTGCGAGGACGATCGCCGCAACTGCTCTCGGGCGCGTCGCCATCCGCTCCCGTGCGCGCACCATGGCCCAAGTGCACCGAGCTTGCCCCGAGCGCGGCCCCCGGCTCAACACCGGTAGAGGGCATGCGCCCGACGGCCGCAGGTGAAGAAGCGCGCGAACGATGGGGGAGGCGCTCCGCCGTCAGCGCGTGACCTGCAGCTGCCGCCCGCGCGAACGCAGGGACGCGCCGCTCTTCACGGGGGGACGGGGTCTCGACCCTGAGCGTCGAGCCCGACCGGAAGGATCGGCAAGGGCACGCAGCGCACGTTCGGGTCGCAGGGCATCCCCCGCACGGCGGCAGCGTAGTTGCTCTGGCATCGCTCCTCGCAAGGGGCCCGATCGAAGGCCCTTCCCTCGCGGCTGCATCTCGCCCGGCGCGCGCAGCCGGCCATGCAGTCGGCGAGCAGGGCCTGTTTCCGAAGCGCGGTGGCGACGCACGAAGCCCGTGCCGGCGAGGTGAGGGTGACGCCAGTAGCGGCTCCGATGACCGTCACCGCGACGATGCATTGGATCGTTCTCACCAGCATGATCGTTCCCATGCTCCGACCGGCAGCAAGGGCGATGCCACCGCTCGCGCGCCCGGCGGTGTGGAATTGGTTCACGAGGCGCGGGGACAGGGGTCCAGTCGAGTGGACGGTCGTCCAGGATCCGCCACGCGACCTCCTTCCCGATCGGCACCCGCGGGTGGGAGGTGGCCGCAGCGCCCGGGGCGCCGGGTGCTCCCCGCGGGTAAGGATCACCTTCTTCCTCGACCATCACGCGCACTGAGGGCCGTTGACAGACCGGGGCCCACGCGACGATATCCTTTCGTCGCATGAGCTATCAGCCGATAGAGAACTACGGGGTCATCGGCGATCTGTGCACGGTCGCTCTGGTCGGCATGAACGGATCGATCGACTTCATGTGCCTGCCGGAGTTCGACTCGCCCTCCGTCTTCGCCGCCCTGCTCGATCACCGCCGCGGCGGCCGCTTTCAGCTCGCACCCCTGCTCGATGGGGCGCGGCAGAGGCAGCTCTATCTGCCGGGCACCTGCGTGCTCCTGACGCGCTTTCTCGCGACCACCGGCATCGCCGAGGTGTCGGACTTCATGCCCGTCGAGGACGCGGAAGGCGAGCACAACGTGGTCCGGCGCGCCAAGACCGTGCGGGGCGAGGTGCGCTTTCGCATGCTCTGCCAGCCTCGCGTCGACTACGCGCGCGAGAGCCCCGCTGCCGAGCACACGCCCGACGGCGTGCGCTTCGTCGCGTCGGGCAACCATCCGATCGCGCTCCATCTCCGCGCGTCGGTGCCGCTGCGCATCGAGGCCGGCGCCGCGGTCGCCGAGTTCACCCTGCGCGCGGACGAGTCGGCCTCGTTCGTGCTCGAGCAGATACGGCCCGGAGAGGACTCCCCCAGCGCCGCGCCCGACTACGTCGCGGACGCGTTCAAGCGCACCGTCAACTTCTGGCGCCGGTGGCTCGGTCGCTCCTCCTACCAGGGGCGCTGGCGTGAGATGGTCAACCGCTCCGCGCTGACCCTCAAGCTCCTCACCTCGCGGCCGCACGGCTCCATCGTCGCGTCCCCCACCTTCGGGCTTCCCGAGGAGGTCGGCGGCCAGCGGAACTGGGACTATCGCTACACCTGGATCCGCGACGCCTCCTTCACG
>VBKJ01000061.1 GCA_005879795.1 Deltaproteobacteria bacterium | reverse complement strand
CCTCCATTCGTCCGCCGGCTGAAGCACAGTGGCGGCGAGCCAACCTTTTAGCCCGGCTAGCGCGGGCCCAGCTAGCGCCAATGCCGGTCACTTAACCTCGATGTGACAAAATTTCACGCCGCCAACAGCCGGTCGAGGCGCTCGAAGCGGTCGGCGACCCCAGGGGCAGAGCCGACATCGAGGGTCGCCCGGCCCTGCGGGTGGGGTGAGGATGCCGGCGCGCAGCAAGCAGAGGGTCCGCAGCGTGTGAATCGATTCACCCACATGACGTCCCTCCTGACGGTGTACGACGCCGAGGGGCGCCGGGCGGGCTCCTGGCGCCCGGGACGACCGTGCCGGGGGCTCTCGGCCGGTCGCGCTCGCCGCGGAGGGGAAGTACCCTGGGGGTCGCTATCGGCCCAGCGATGGCCGTGACGACGTACGCCGTGGGGGTCAGGTAGGGGAGCAGCGGTCAGCTTCGAGACCGACATCGAGAGCATGAAGGTGCAGCGGTCCGACGGGATCGGAGCGCTGCGCATTGACAGCGTGGGGGCCGCAGCCTACACCCAACGCAAGCCGAGTCATCATGACGGGAACGGCAATCCGGCGGATCGTCATCGAACAGTCGAAGCGGGCGAACGTGGGCCACATCGGCTCGGCCCTGTCGGTCGCCGACATCGTGGCGGCGCTGTACGGCGGCGTGCTCCGCGTGCCGGCGCCGAGGGCACACGATCGCGACCGCTTCGTGCTGGCGAAGGGCCACGCCGTGCTCGCCGTCTACGCCGCCCTGTTCCTCCGCGGCTGGCTCGATCAGGCGGCGCTCGACTCGTACTGCGGCGACGGGAGCCACCTCGGCATCCACCCCGATCGGGAGCTCACCGGCATCGATTTTTCGACCGGCTCGCTCGGATTCGGGCTGCCGCTGGGCGTCGGTGCCACGCTCGCGGCGCGCCTCGAGGGCTCGGAGCGCCGCGTCTTCGTCCTCGTGAGCGACGCCGAGTGCAACGAGGGCTCGGTCTGGGAGGCGGTCATGTACGCCGCCCATCACCGTCTCGGGCGGCTCACCGTCATCGTCGATCTGAACGGCCAGCAGGCGCTCGGGAAGACGGCCGACGTGCTCTCGCTCGCGCCCCTGGTCGATCGCTGGCGCGCGTTCGGCTGGAACGCGGGGGAGATTGACGGGCACGACGGTCCGGCGTTGCGCGCCGCGCTCGCGGCGCCGTGTGCGGCGAGCGGTCCGCCGCGCGTGTTCGTCGCGCGCACCGTCTTCGGGAAGGGTGTCTCGTACATGGAGGGTCAGCTCAAGTGGCATTACTGGCCCATGTCTGACGCCGAGTACGCCTTGGCGCTCGCCGAGCTCGCCACGGGCTGATGCGGGGCGCGTTCGTCCGCACGCTGGTCGAGCTGGCCGACGAGGATCGCCGCGTGGCGCTGCTCACGGGGGACCTCGGCTACATGGCGCTCGAGCCGTTCATGGAGCGGCATCCGGACCGCTTCTTCAACGTCGGGGTCGCGGAGCAGAACATGGTCGGCATCGCGACCGGGCTCGCGGAGTCGGGGTACGTGCCGTTTGTGTACTCGATCGTGACCTTCGCGACGCTCCGCCCCTACGAATTCATCCGCAACGGCCCCCTCTGGCATCGCCTCCCGGTTCGGATCGTCGGCGTCGGCGGCGGCTTCGAGTACGGCCCCCAAGGGCTCTCCCACCATGGGCTCGAGGACGTGGGCGTGATGCGCGTGCAGCCGGGCATGACGGTCGTGGCACCGGCCGATCACCGGCAGATGGCGACCGCGCTCCGCGCGACCTGGGATCTTCCGGGCCCCGTCTATTACCGCATCGGCAAGGACGACAAGACCGTCGTCGCCGGGCTCGAGGGGCGGTTCCGGCTCGGCCGGGCGGAGATCGTGCACGAGGGGTCGGACGTCGCGATCGTGGCCATGGGGTCGGTGGCGAGCGAAGCCGTGGGCGCCGCGCACGCGCTCGGCGAACGCGGGGTGCACGCACGCGTCCTCATCGTGGCGAGCGTGCAGCCGCCGCCGACCGAGGACCTGTGCGCTGCGCTCGCCGGCGTGCCGCTCGTGCTCACCCTCGAGGCGCATTACGTCTCGGGCGGTCTCGGCTCGCTCGTGGCCGAGGTCATCGCGGAGCAGGGGCTGCACTGCCGTCTCGCTCGTCGGGGCGTCCACGAGCAGCCCGACGGCCGCATCGGTAGCCAGGCATTCCTGTACCGACGCCATGGTCTTTCGGCGGATGCGATCGTTGCGACCGTTCTCGAGCGGTTGAGCGCACGCGCGTGACGCCCGACAGGCTCGTCTCCGTCGTGCTGCCGGCGCACAACCAGGCGGACCACATCGGCGAGGTCGTGCAGGAGTACACCGCGGCGCTCGGCCGCATGCCGCTCCGCCACGAGCTCGTGCTCGTCCCGAACGGCTCGAAGGACGCGACCGAGGCGGTGTGCGCCGGGCTCGCCGCCACGCTGCCGCACGTGCGCAGCGAGCCGCTTGCGCGCAGCGGCTGGGGGCGGGCGGTGCGGACCGGTCTCGCCCGGGCGACCGGTGATCTCCTCTGCTACACGAACTCGGCGCGGACGACGCCGGCCGAGCTCACGCTGACGATCCTGTACGCGGCGACGCATCCAGACACGGTTGTAAAGGCGAACCGCAAGATCCGGGAGCACTGGTCGCGGCGGTTGGGATCGCTTCTCTACAACCTCGAATGCCGTGCGCTCTTCGACCTTTCGTGCTGGGATGTGAACGGCACCCCGAAGGTCTTTCCGCGCTCGTGCGATCGCCTGCTCCGACTCCGTCGCGACGACGACCTCATCGACGCCGAGTTCGTTCGCACCTGTCGCGAGGCCGGCTATCCGATGCTCGAGGTACCGGTGTTCTCGTCCCGGCGCCACGGTGGGAAGTCGACGACGAACCTCGCCTCGGCGTTTCGCATGTACTGGGGCGCATGGGCGATGCGCCACGACGCGGGATGATGGCGCGCGAACATTTGCACGCTCGCGCCGACGGCGCCTGGCGCGATCCCCGCGCCGTGGCGATGCTCTGGCCGGACGCGAGTGGGATCGACGAGCGTCTGCTCCGTCACCGCACGCGCGGCCGCTTCTGGGAGACGCTCGCCGAGACGGCCGTGACGCTGCTCGTGACACGCGAGTACGAACATCTTCTCGTGGCGCTCCACGCGGGAGCGACCGAGCCCATCGTCTCGTACCTGCCGCTTCCACATCCCTCAGGCATCGCCGTCGATCGACTTCGCGGCGTCGTCCACGTCGCGAGCACCCGCAACCCCAACCAGGTCCACGACCTCGTGCCGGCCGTCGCCGCGCCGCGCGACGTCGGCGAGCCGCCCGTGCGTCTTGCGGCGCGGCCCCTCGTTCCCGTCCGGACGCGCATGCTGCCCGGCGGGACGTACCTCCACGACCTCGCGATGGTCGGCGGCGTGCTGCATGGCAACGCGGTCGGCAAGAACGCCGTCGTGCGCCTCGAGGATGACGGGACGGCGACGCCCGTCTGGTGGCCCCGCTGCGTCGAGCGGCGCGGCGGAGCGCGGCTCGACCGGAACTATCTCCAGTTGAACTCGATCGCCGCCGGTGCGACGGTGCGCGACTCGTTCTTCTCGGCGTCCGCGGACGTCGTGGGACGGGTCCGGCCCGGAGACCCCGCCTTCCGCGTCGATCGTCGCGGGGTGATCTTCTCGGGGCGGACGCGCGAACCCGTCGTGCGCGGGCTCACGCGCCCGCACTCCGCGCGCCTGCGTCGGGAGGCGCTGTGGGTCGACAACAGCGGCTACGGCGAGGTCGGCATCTGTCACGGCGGCCGGCTCGAGCCGGTGGCACGACCGGGCGGCTGGACGCGCGGACTCGCGTTCGCGGGCGGTGTGCTGTTCGTCGGGACGTCGCACGTCCTGCCGCGCTTTCGGCAGTACGCGCCGGGACTCGACCCCGATCGCTGCACCTGTGGCGTCCACGCCCTCGACGCGAAGACCGGCCGGACGCTCGGGAGTCTCGTCTGGCCGACCGGGAACCAGGTGTTCGCGGTCGAGGCGGTGCCGTCCGCATGGACGGCCGGGCTGCCCATCGTGCTCGGTCGCCGCCGCTCCGAGTGGGAGCGCGGGCTGTTCTACGGCTTCGTCACGGAGTAGGAGACGCAACGCCATGGCCCAGGACTTTCGCCTGCTGATGCTCGGCGCCATGTACGAGAACGGCGGGAACATGACCCACCGCTTTCTCGACGGCCACCCCGAGCTCTTCGTCTACCCCTTCGAGTCGCAGGTGGGGACGCGCCTCGTGCAGGACCATCTCACGTCGATGTTCCCCGTGAAGTACCGCTGGCCAGCGTTTCCGCTCGACGGCACGCCGGCGGGCGACTACCAGCTCATCATCGACGAGGAGGGCAAGGTCCGCGCGCGTACCCCGCACGTGAGCAAGTTCCGGGATTGGCCGTTCGAGCTCTCCGACGACGACCGAAAGGCGCGCTACGTCGAGCTCGTGAACTCCACCGGCCGGTCGCGCGCGAATAACGTGGCGGCCTTCTTCCGCGCCACCTTCGACGTGTGGAAGGACTACAAGCGGAGCGCGAAGGAGCAGGTCTGGGTCGGCTACAGCCCGATCATCGTGGTCGACACCGACAAGATCATGACGGATCTCCCGAACGCGCACGTGCTCCACGTGGTGCGGAACCCCTGGTCGGCGTACGCCGACACGAAGCGGCGTCCGGTGCCGCTGCCGCTCGAAACCTACATGCTCGGCTGGACGCTGAACCAGTACTGCGCGCTTCTCTACCGCGAGCGCTTCCCCGGCCGCGTGCACATCGTGCGCGCCGAGGACGTGATGCGCGACTCCGTCGGCACGCTCGCGCCGGTGCTCGCGAAGCTCGGCGTTGGCCCCGCCGACTCGCTCCGGCAACCCTCGTGGAACGGGAACCCGCTCGGCACGGTCTATCCGTGGGGGACGATCCGCACACCGACGCCGGAGGCGAACCGGGCCGAGGCCGAACGGCTCTCGCCCGCCGAGCGCGAGGATATCCGAGCCCGTACCTGGCAGTATCTCGAGACGTTCGACTACGGGGGCTTCCTCGACCGGAGGTGAACGTGCGCCGGCGCGTCCTCCTCACCGGCGGCACCGGCTTCGTCGGCGCGAACCTCGTGCGGCGTCTCTTGGCCGACGGTCACGCGGTGCATCTCGTCGTGCGGCCCGAGCGGAGCCTCTGGCGGCTCGCCGGCATTCGGGACGACGTGAAGCTCCACCAGGCATCGCTCGAGGACCGGGCGGCGGTCGAGCGCGTCGTGCGGCGGGCGCGGCCCGAATGGATCTTTCACTTGGCCGCGCACGGCGCGTACTCCTGGGAGACGGACCTCGACCGCATCCTCGCGGTGAACCTGCTCGGCACGGTCAACCTGGTGCGCGCGTGCCTGCGCACGGGCTTCGACGCCTTCGTGAACGCGGGCTCGTCCTCCGAGTACGGGTTCAAAAAGCGGGCCCCGACGGAGCGCGAGTGGGTCGAGCCGAACAGCCACTACGCCATCGCGAAGGTCGCTGCCACCCACTTCTGTCGCTTCACCGCACGCAGCGAGCGGGTGAGCATCGCGACGCTTCGGCTCTACTCGGTCTACGGTCCGTGGGAGGAGCCGGGGCGCCTCATGCCGACGCTCATCGTGCAGGGGCTCGCCGGGCGGCTGCCGGCACTGGTCGAGCCGCGGATCGCGCGCGACTACGTCTACGTCGACGACGTGTGTGACGCGTTCGTGCGAGCGGCCGCCACGCCGCATCCGGAGCCCGGGCCCGTCTTCAACGTCGGCACGGGCACGCAGACCCGGCTGCGCGAGGTCGTCGCGGTCGCACGGCGCGTGCTCGGCGTCGCGGAGCGGCCGCGGTGGGGCTCCATGCCGAACCGGCAATGGGATACGTCAGTGTGGCGATCCGACAGTCGTGCGATCCAGCGCGCCCTCGGCTGGACGCCGCGCTACACGTTCGAGCGGGGGTTTCGGCGCATGGTGACCTGGATGCGCGAGCAGGGGCCGTGGACGAAGCGCTATCGCGCTCACCCGTGAAGCGGCAGATGCCGCCGTCAGCCGGGTACCTCGCCGGCCGCTATCCGGTGGCCGCCGCGCTCATGCGGCGCCCGAGCGCGTGCCACCACTCGACCAGCACGCCGCCCCGCCGCCCCCTGAGCTCTTCGAGGCCCTCCTCGGCCATCCGAACCGTCGTCGGATCGCCCGGGAAGCGCCGCACGACGCTCGCGAACAGGCGTCGCGCGCGGCCGGTGTGGCCGCGGTTCCGCTCGCACATGGCGATGTGCCAGTAGGCCGCGGGCAGCCATCGGCCCTGCGGGAATCGACGGCGGAGGCGCTTGAACTCGTGACGGGCCCGCGCCCAATTATCCTCGCGGAAGAACGACGCTGCATAGAAGAAGGCGGCGTCCTCGGCCGCGGGGTGATCCATGGCGACCAGCTTTCGAAAGAATCTCCGCGCTCCCGGATAGTCGGTCGCCTCGTACCGGGCCATGCCGCCCGCGCGGAGCGCCGCCGGGTCGTCCAGACCCTCGAGCGACGACAGGTCTTCGCGCTCGTCGTGTCGCACGGGCGGACGGGCGCCCGCCGGGCGCTCGAGGCGCCAGAGGCGCGCCGGCTCGGGCCGCGGCAGGTACGACAGCACCCCGTACTCACGGACGAGCTTCCACTGCGGCCCGAGCGGCTTGGCAAACCACGCGAGCCGGTAGCCGTCGATGTGCGCGCCGTAGTGCACGAAGCTCGCGAGTCCCGTCACGAGGAGCGTGCCGTCGGGGAGGGTGTCCTCGTGCTCGTGGAGCCAGCGCTCGTAGTCGGCCGCTTCATGCTCGTCGTGCTGGATCACGACGTCCGTCTCCTGCGCGTCGGGATCGAAGTAGAGATCGCGGAAGTAGCTCGCCAGGACCGCTTCGGCGAGCAGCACGGGCGGCTTCGCGGCCTCGACGTCGTGGAGGACTGCGCGTAGGTTCTCGCGGTAGACGTGGCTCGGGCCCGTCGCCTCCAGGCTCTGCACCAGGTAGAGCGCGAGGACCGGGGTGACAACGCCGGCGGCGAAGAGCCCGCTCGCACGGACCCGTGTCAGGTCGAGCACGAGCTTTGCCGCGTGAAGCACGATCGGGAACGAGATCGGCGCCAGGTAGCGGAAGATGCGCGGCACCGAGTAGTACCTGTCGAGCCGGAACCCGTTCGGAAAGAACTCGAGCAGCAGGAAGAACGAGCCCCAGCACGCGAGGAGCAGGCCGTCGGCGCGATCGAAGCGGAGACTCTCGGGCCACGTACGGACCGCCCGGCCCCCGAGCTTCACGACGAAGAGCGCCACGAGGAGGTGCGGCGTCCACCCCCAGAGCGTGGTCGGAAACTCGGACGAGCCCACGAACATGAGTCGCGGATACTTGAGGAAGAGGTCAGCGAGGTCGGCGCGGGGCACCGGATAGTTGACGGCGTGGTGCGAGAGAAAGGGGATGAACGTGCCGAGCTTCGCCTTCCAGAAGACGGAGGTCGCGCCATGGATGACCGCGCTCGCGATGGCGAACGCCATCGCCGCTCGCCACCGCCGTCCGGCGAGGTAGTAGAGCCCGAGCGCCGGGAGCGCGTAGACGACCCACAGCTTCACGTAGAATCCGAACCAGAGACACACGGCGAGCGCGATCCCTTGCCAGACCGGGCGCTCCTCGAGCAGGACGAGCGAAGTCAGCCCGAGCGCTATCGCGAGCTCGAGATACGAGTCGTTCGCACGGAGCGACCCGAGCGTGACCTCGAACGGCGCCACCGCGACGAGGAGGCCGCCGAGGAAGGCGCGCAGGCGCCCGTAGCCCCAGCGCACGAGCAGCGCGTACGCCATGATGGCGAAGGTCGAGGTGAGGAGCGCCGTCGGCATGAGGAACGCCGACTCCGAAACGCCGAAGAGCCAGAACGCGAGGTAATTCGCGAGCCAGCCGGCGAAACGCTGATGGAGCTGGTCGCTCCAGATCGGGCCGTTGGTCAGAATGCCCAGGAGCGCCCCGTATTCCTGCGGGTCGTCGCCCAGGACGAGCCCCTGCCGGAGCCACCACCGGACCGTGAAGCCGACGGCGAAGAGGACGGCGGCCGCGAGCACGTGCACGCGCATCTCCGCGTGCGGCTAGCGGCC
Organism: Deltaproteobacteria bacterium; assembly: GCA_005879795.1. Classification (NCBI taxonomy): domain Bacteria; kingdom Pseudomonadati; phylum Myxococcota; class Myxococcia; species Deltaproteobacteria bacterium. Next base: position 1,394 of record VBKJ01000061.1, on the reverse strand, counting down.
GCAGCGCGGGGTGTCAAGATGCGCAGCCGACAGATGCGCAGCCGAAGTGCCTTGGGGAACCAGCTCCTCGCAGTAGGCGGTCACCACCATGGAGACCAGGTTCCCGCTGGGCTCTTAGAACGCATCCTCCGGAGGACGAGCGCACCGAATGCGTTCATTCCTCACACCTTGGCGGGCGGCCACGCCCCAAGTATGCTAAGGGTTGGCGGCATGCGTGACCCGCTGCTCACCCTCGTCTTGGCCGTCATCGCGGCCAGCTGTGGCCCGTCGGACAAGGGCGCCCCGCAGGGGCCGCCGCCCACCGCCGCCGCGGCCGCCACCGCGACCCCACCCGGTGCGGCGGGCATGCCGCACATTGCCTCGATCGAGATCGGCCGCTCCGTCAACCCCGACAGCACCATGCACGACGCCACGATGCTCTTCATCCCGACCGACGATGTCTGGGCGTCGGTGATCGTCGAGGGCAACGCGCCGCGCGCGACGCTCCAGGCGCGCTGGCTGACCGACGGCGGCGGTGTCCTCGAGCAGTCGAGCCAGGAGATCACGCCGACCGGCCGGACGGTGGTGGCGTTCCACGCCGCCGCGCGCCCCGGCGGGTGGCCGCTCGGCCGCTACAAGCTCGAGTTGCTGCTCGACGGCGTCGTCGGCGGGACGCGGCCCTTCGAGATCCGACAGCCGCCGCTGTAGGCTGCGCCCTCTCGGGGGGCGCGGTAACCGAGCGGCAGACGTAGCCGTGGGACGGCGTGCACCGGGCGGCGCCCCGCATGAGGGGCATGTTCTGCACGGCGACGGTGCTGCGGCGTTGCCGTGCCTGTATCGACCTCGACGTGATGCGCCAGCCGTCGTTCACCTTCGTCTCGACCGCGAATGCCTTCGTGCTCCAGGGCGCCCGCCCGGCCTTCGCCGCGCTGAAGTAGTTAGGGTGGTCGCCGAGCCCGTACCCGTGAGGCGACCCCTGTCTCCGACGCTGGTTTCCGGGCCCGAGTCGGCATAATCCGGAGGGCGGCAAAGTGGGCCCGACCTGAGCTCAGCCCAGTCTGAGTCGAGCTCGTCGCGTCACTTCGAGGTCGAGGTACGCGAGACCGCCGCGATCCCTCGCGCGCACGGCGAGCAAGTTGGTGCCCACTTGCAAGAGGCTGTCGGGCACCGCAAAGGTGAAGCTGTCCAGGCTGGGGCATTCCTCGTGAGTCTGAAGCCCGTCAGAGATATCGTAGCCGTTGATGAAAACCTGCACGTCGTTGTCGACGGCGACATACACTACTACATCGGTCGTTCCGACCGGCAGTTCGAATGTCTTTCTCACCAGCAGATCGGTCTCCAGCCGCCATTCCGTTCTGACGTCGCCCGGGTTGTTGAGTTCGCAGTATCCTTCACGGGTACCGAAACCTGCGTCA
>VBKJ01000060.1 GCA_005879795.1 Deltaproteobacteria bacterium | reverse complement strand
CTACGGCTTCAAGATCGAGACGGTCGACATCGCGAAGCCGGAGATCTTCGTGGGCGGGCTCCTCGGCGCCATGCTCGTCTTCCTCTTCTCGGCGCTCGCCATCCGGGCGGTGAGCCAGGCGGCGCAGTACGTGATCATGGACGTGCGCGCGCAGTTCAAGGAGAAGCCCGGCATCCTGGCCGGCAGGGAGCGGCCGGACTACGGGCGCTGCGTCGACATCGTGACGCGCGGGGCGCTCCGGCAGATGGTGCTCCCCGGCATCCTCGCCGTCACCATGCCGATCGTGACCGGCGTCGTCTTCAAGGCGGCCTTCGGCGCCGGCGCCGAAGCCGTGGCGGCGCTCCTCATGGTCGGCACCATGGCCGGCATCCTGATGGCGACCATGCTCAACAACGGCGGCGGCGCCTGGGACAACGCCAAGAAGTACATCGAGACCGGACAGTACGGCGGCAAGGGCTCCGACGCGCACAAGGCCGCGGTGGTGGGCGACACGGTCGGGGACCCTTTCAAGGACACGGCGGGCCCGAGCCTGCACGTGCTGATCAAGCTGCTCAGCACGATCACGCTCGTGATGGCGCCGCTGTTTATTTAACGCATCTGGGGGCCCGTCCAGTGCTCGCGCGCTGCGCGCGCTCCGCGCTTCCGATGCCCCCAGACCCCGTCGGCCGGCCCGAGCGCTCTCGCGCTCGGCCTCCCGTCATTCTGGGGCCCCGTGCCGTGCTCGCGTGCTGCGCGCGCTCCGCGCTTCCGATGCCCCCAGAGCCCGTCGGCCGGGCACGAGCACTCTCGCGCTCGGCCTCTCGCCCCGGCGGTGTCACGCACCGCACGACCTTCCACGCCCGGCGAGACGTGAATCTTTCGCCGGCAGCGCAGTGTGATACGAGACGGTCCACTCATCTCTTCGATATCATCACGATGTGGCCCCGCGGGCGGGCACACTGCGCCGAGGGGCACCCGCTCGCCGAGCTCCAGACGAAGAGCCTCGCGTACGCGATGCGGCGCTATGCGGTCGTCGACGGCGCGCTGCATAGCGCCGCCCCCGAGGACGAAGAAGCCGTCGTATCGGAGCAGGGGAAGCCGGTTCTGCGGCGGACACGGGCCCTGGAGCCGGAGCGGCAGACGGCGACGATCATCGCCTACGCGCACTGTCCCAGCTGCCGGCCGGTGCTCTACCTCGCTCGCGCGCACTGGGGCGACGAGGTGCACGAACGTGAGCCGTGGGCCGAATGGCAGCTCGAGTTCGTCGAGGGACGCCTCGTCCGGCTCGTTCCTGTGCGGCTGGATACGCGAGACGACGTCGGCCCAGCGCTCAGAAGGGAGGGTCTCAAAATCCTGGACGACGACGAGCGCCTTGCCTGCCTGCACTTCGCGCGCCGAGCGGCCGAGCGGGGTCGCATGCCGGGGGCTGAGTAGGGCGGCCGCCCCGTGGCCGCGCGAGGCTCGGGACCGTGCCGTTACGGGAATTCCAACTCGACGAGATCGCCGGGACGGAGTGCGTCGATGGCCGTCGTGATTTGTGAGGTATGAGCCCGAATCTTCGGCCAACTGGGCGTAGGCAGCACCAGAATTGCCAACTGGCGTCCCGTCAGGTTCTGCTGATGGCGCAGGCTGCGGTCCGTGGTGATGAACGCATCGAAGGCTGCCTCGGCGGCGTCGAGGAGAGCGCCGTTATCGAGTGCGGCCCAGCCCATTTCATGCGCGGTCGAGACGCTGTGCCCAGCCAGCGCGCGCCGCAAGGGGACGGGAGTGCCCTGATCGAACAGAATCCTCATGCGCAACCGCTGCGCGCACGGCTGCGATCACGCCACTGCCAGGCTACGCTCGGCGTGCCGCAGCACGGCCTCCACCTGCTCGCGCGTCACACCCGGAAACCACTCGAGGAAGTCATCGACGCGCGCGCCGTCCTCGAGGTTCTCGAAGAGGGCCTTCACTGGTACGCGCGTACCTCTGAAGAGCCATTCTCCGCTGACCTTGCCGGGCAAGCGCTCCACCACCGGGCAGTCGTTCCAGTCGAGCACGAACGAACGATACCTCCGTCCTGCGGCTCTCTTCAAGGCGTGGTTCCGCCCTAGGTCTCCCAGGTCCCGGCCGTCGGCCGCCAGCGTGAGCGACATCTCGCGGTTTCGTTCCTAGCACGACCTCCCGGTGCAAGCACGACGCACATTCCTCGCTCCTCATGCGGCCGCGCTTCTCCCCCAGAGCGCGTAGAACGGCACCCCGCTCGCCACCACCGCGACGCTCCCCCACGTGTACGCCGGCTTCGTGACCAGCAGATCGACGACCAGGGCGGCCACCAGCACGAGGTACGCGAGCTGCAGCCACGGGTAGCCCGCCCCCCGCGGGCGTTCGCCGCTCCGCCGCGCGAGCACGAGGAGCCCGCCCACCGTGAGCAGGTAGAAGAGCAGCTCGGCGACGATGACGTAATCGAGCAGGTCGCTGTACCGCCCCGAGAGCGCCAGCACCGACGCCCACGCGCCCTGCAGCCAGAGCGCCGGACCCGGGACGTGCCGGGCGTTCAGGCGCGCCGCCACGGCCAGGAAGCGCCCATCGCGTGCCATCGCCCAGGCAACCCGCGCGCCCGCGAGCACGAGGCCGTTGGCGCAGCCGAAGGTGGACACCATGACCCCGAGCGCCATGATCGTGGCGCCGAGGCTTCCGCCGGCGAGGCGTTCCACGACTGCGCTGCCCACGCGGTCGGCGGCGGCGTGCTGGATGCCGCGCGCGAGCGCGTCGGTGCCGTCGGGCGTGCCCGCGAGCGGCAGCACGTTCAGGTAGGCGATGTTCGTGACCAGATACAAGCTGCAGACGAGCCCCGTGCCCAGTACGAGCGCGCGCGGCACGGTCCGCCGGGCATCGCGCACCTCGCCGGCCGTGAAGGTCACGTTGGCCCACGCGTCGGCGGAGAAGAGGGCGCCCACCATCGCCGCGCCGAGCTGCATCACAGTCCCGAGCGCGCCGAGGTCGGTCGCGAATACGGGCCGCGCCAGGTTCGCGGCGCGCGCCGCGGCCCCGCCGAACACGAGGCCGAGCGCGATCACGGCCAGCAACGTTCCGACCTTGGCGACCGTGAAGACGTTCTGCACCCGCCGGCCCCCCTCGAGGCCGCGCGCATTGAGGGCGGTGAGCAGCAGGATCACGCCCACGGCGACCAGCTGCACCGGGCTCACGGTGAGGACGGCGCCCGTTCCGGCGCCGCTCTCGTAGGTTCCCAGCGCGAGCAGCGGGGTCGGCGCAAGCGCCGGCCAGAGCTGGCCAGCATAGGTCGCGAAGGCGACCCCGACCGCCGCGATGGTCCCCGTCTGGATCACGAGCACCAGCGTCCAGCCGTAGAGGAATCCCCAGAGCGGCCCGTACAGCTCGGTCAGGTAGACGTACTGGCCGCCCGCGCGCGGCATGGCGGCGGCGAAGTGCCCGTAGCTGAGCGCGCCCGTCACGGTGAGCGCCCCGGCGATGGCCCACACCGCGAGCAGCCAGCCGGGTGCGGGCAGACGGCGGGCGATGTCGGCCGAGACGATGAAGATGCCCGAGCCGATCATCGAGCCGGCGACCAGCGCGGTCGCGTCGAGGAGGCCGAGCCGCGCCTCGAGGCCGGTCGGCTCGGCGTTCACCTCGCCTCCGTCCCGCGAAGCTGATAGACGGGCGCGCCATGCTCGGGCGCCTGCTGGCCGCCACCACCGCCTTCATCGTCGCCGTCATCTCGGCCGGGGGCTACCCCGGCATCGTCCTCTTGATGGCGATCGAGAGCGCGTGCATCCCGCTGCCCTCGGAGATCATCATGCCGTTCGCCGGCTACCTCGTGTACCGCGGCGAGCTCGGGCTCCTCGGCGTGGCGGTCGCCGGCGCCGCCGGCTGCGTGGTGGGCTCGCTCGTCGCCTATGCCGTCGGCGCGCGGGGCGGGCGTCCGGCGATCGAGCGCTGGGGGCGCTTCGTCCTGCTCGGCCACCGCGAGCTCGAGCTCGCCGAGCGCTGGTTCGCGCGCTGGGGCCGGCAGACGGTCTTCTGGGCGCGCCTCCTCCCCGTGGTGCGCACCTTCATCGCGCTCCCGGCGGGCATCGCGCAGATGGAGCTCTGGCCCTTCGTGTGGCTCACCTTCGCGGGCTCGCTGCCGTGGTGCTGGGCGCTCGCCTATGCCGGCTTCAAGCTGGCGGAGAACTGGAACGAGGTGCACGAGAAGATGCACGGCTTCGACACGGCGGTGGGGGTGCTCGTCGCCCTCGTGCTGGCGGCGGCGCTCGTGCACCGCCTGCGTGCGCTGCGCACCGACCCGCGCCCGCATCCGCCCTCCTAGCACGAGCGGCTGCACGAGTCATGGCCACGCGAGATGAGCGAGGCCGTTCGTTCGACTTGCGCGTGCAAAGCGGGTATCCGCTGGACCGTGGGGGGCTCT
>VBKJ01000059.1 GCA_005879795.1 Deltaproteobacteria bacterium | reverse complement strand
AGCGCTTCGCGAGCTGCCGGGCCTCGATCACCCGACGGCGAGCCGCACGGGCTCGCGCTCCGGGGCGCGGGTGCGGCGGCGGAGGAGGAAGCGCGGGCGGACGATCTTCATCCAGGCCGGCACGATCACGAGCCCGCCGAAGGTGTTGAAGAGCATGAGCAGCGCCAGGAGGAGCCCCATCTCCGCCTGGAACTTGAGATCGGAGAACCACCAGAAGATCGTGCTCGCCACCATGGTGGTGGCGGTGAAGATGATCGCCTTGCCGGTGGTGGCGGTGGCGTAGTCGACCGCCTCGTCGAGCGTGCGGCCCTCGTCGAAGGCGTCGATCATGCGGCTGAAGTGGTAGATGCCGTAGTCGACGCCCACCCCGGCGCCGGCGGCCGCGATGGGCAGCGAGTTGACGTTCAGGTCGATCCGCCAGAGGTACATGAACGCCTCACAGGCGAGCTGCGAGAGGATGACCGGGATCATGAGGATGCCGACCGCGACCAGGGATCCGTAGGTCAGGTAGAGGCAGGCAGCAACCGCCAGCATGACGAGGGCGAGCGTCATCCAGTACGAGCTCTCCACCGCCTCGTTCACCGCCGCGAGCACGCCGAAGAGGCCGCCCGCGAAGAGGAACTGCACGTGCTCGCCGGCGTGCTCGGCGGCCCAGCGCTTCCCGGTCTCGATGGCGTTCATGATGATGTCGTGCGAGTAGCCGTGGAAGAGGGTGATGATGGTGCCGTAGCGCGCCTCGGGGGAGAGGAAGCGGTCGAGGTCGCCCGCCTGGCCGCTCTGCGTGAAGGCGTAGAACAGCTCGGCAACGTACTTCTGGTTGTCGGGGACGAACCCCCACTTGGGCTCGCCCTCGTGATAGAGGCGGGCGAGCTGCTTCACGATGTCGATCACGGTGACCGACACGCCCGCGCCGGCGGTCGTCTCCATGTGATCGGCGAACTCCTCCATGGTGGTGAGCGGCGCCACGTCCTTCATGCCGTCCTCTTTACCGGTGTCGGCGATGACGACGAGCTGGCTCGCGCCGAGGAACTTCTCGTTCAGCTTGGCGTAGGCGACGTTGTAGGGATGGTGCGGGAAGAGCAGCGCCGCGCCCGGCGTCATGTCGCCCACCTTGAGGCGCCAGCCCCAGATCGGGCAGAGGACGTAGAGCGCGATCGAGAGCGCGGCGACGGCCCAGCGCCGCCGCCCGTCGCTGGCGGCGATCACCCGCTCGGTGATCACGCGGTAGATCGGCGCGTGGAAGCGGTAGAGGACGAGCGCCGTCGCGAGGAGGACGCCGAGCTTTGCCGGGCCGAGCAGGTCGAGCGCGATCGAGAGCGCGTAGAGGGCGAAGAGCCCGCCCGCGACGACCAGGAGGCCACGCCCGAGCCGGCGCGCCCACGCCGGATAGTGCGCTGCGTGCACGCCGGGCGGGTTGATCACGGAGAGGATGATCGGGTGGAGCGTCACCACGCTCACGATGATGGACACGATCCAGAAGCTCGAGAAAACCGCGATCTTCTGGATGAGGGGGATGGGCGCGATCGAGACGAGCAGGATGCCGATCCCGTCGCTCAGCACCGAGGCGATCGCGGGCGGGAAGAGGTGCGAGTACGACTCGACGATTGCCGCGTGCTTGTCGCCGAGACGGCGATACTCCTCGTGGTAGCGGTCCATCGACTGGACGGAGTGCGACAGGGCGCGCGCGGAGAGGAAGATCGGCACCACCAGCACGAGCGGATCGAGGCTCAAGCCGAGGAGCGGCCCCATGCCGAGCGCCCACACGCTCGAGAGGAGCCCCGAGAAGACCGGCACCCAGATGCCGGTCCAGGTGCGGAAGTAGTTCCAGAGGAGGAAGGCGAGCGCCGCCACGGTGATGACGAACACCTCGCGCACCTCGGGGACGTAGCGGAGCACCGAGGTGTAGAGCCACGGGAAGCCGGTGATGTAGACGGTGTGGTTCGCATCCTCGACGTCGCGCTCGAGCGCCATCATCCGCTCGTAGAGGTCGTGGAAGTCGAGCTCCTCCTCCCAGAAGCCGGCGGTGACGAGCGCCGCGCTGTCGTCCAGGGCCACGTAGAGGCCGCGGATGCCCTTGGTCGAGTAGACCGCGAACTTGACCCGCTCGGCGTCTGCCTGCGTCTGCGGCACGCCGGGGAAGTACACCTCGCGCACCTGGATGGCGCCGCCGGAGGTCTGGATGCTCTTCATCCTCGGGTGCGCAATGGAGAGGATCTGGTACGGGACCACGCCCTTCGTCTCGGTGAGGCGCTTGGTGATCACGTCGATCTTCTGGAGCGTGGTGGGGTTGTAGATGTCGCCGTGCTTCACCTCGAGGATGACGGTCAGGATGTTCGCGCTCCCGAACATCCGCCGGAAGGTGTTGTAGATGCTGATGTAGGGGTGGCCCTTCCGCCACGTGTACTCGTGTCCGAAGATGCGCACCGTGCTCGGACCCGGGTAGAAGTCGAGGAACTGGGGCACGACCTTGAGGTGCGTCCCCTCGTAGACGAAGAAGACGGTCATCACGGCGACCACGATCGTCACCGCGAGCCGGTTGCGCAGGAGAAACCAGAGGTACGCCTCGATCCAGCGCTTGGGGATCACGGGCTCCTCTCGTGCTCTCCCAGGCGGCGAAGCGTCGAGCCCTCGAGGCGCAGGACCAGCCCCTCGGCGCCGACCGCCAGGCCGCGGCCGCCCGGCGCGAGAGCGAGCGCACGGATCCAGTTGGCGGCGAGCTGGATGGGCAGCGGCTCGAGCGCCCAGGTGGCGCCGCCGTCGGTCGACGCGAGGACCGTACCGGCGTCGCCCACGATCCAGCCCTGCTGCCTCTGCACCACCACGTCGTAGTACGCGCGCTGTGCGATCGGAGACCGCTGCGCGCTCCAGCCCGCCCCCCCGTCTTCCGTGCGCAGGATCACCCCGTCGATGCCGACCGCCCAGCCCCGCCGCGTGTCGGCGAAGTGCACGCCGAAGAGCGTCGACTCGACCGCGGCGTGCTGCTGGTGAAACGTCCGGCCGCCGTCGTCGCTCGCCACGATGGTGCCGAACTCGCCCACCACCCAGACGTGGTCCGGGTCGGCGTACGAGACCGCGTAGAGGTTCACGTCGCCCGGATCGACGCCGGTGTCGAGCGCGCTCGCGGGCAGCTCCACCTCGGGCGGGAGGCGTGCCACGGTCCAGGTGCGGCCGCCGTCCTCGGTGTGGATCATCGTGCCGAAGTCGCCGGCGCCGTGGGCGCGCGTGCGGTTGGCGAACCGGATGCTGAAGACGTGACGCGACGAGCCCGTCTTCGCCTCGCTCCAGGTGACGCCGCCGTCCGTCGTGCCGTAGACGATGCCCTCTTTGCCGGCGGTCCACGCGGTGCGCGCGTCGAGACACGAGACGGTGAGGAACGGGCGCTTGGTGCCCGCGTCCTGCCGCTCCCACGTGTCGCCGCCGTCCGTGGTGTGAAAGATACGGCCGAGCTCTCCCACCATCCAGCCGTCGCGGTCGGTCGCGAAGCAGGCAGCGAACAGGCCCTGGCGGATCTCGCGCAGGGTGACCGGCGTGGCGCCCGCCGCAGCGGCGAGGAGCACCAGAACGAGGGGCGCGCGGGCGAGCGCCCCGCCGCTCACGCCGTGTCCCTCCGGCGGCGGGACGGGGCGAGGCCCGCGAGGAGGGCTCCCACCAGCTCGTGCTCGTACTGCGCGAGCCGGCCTGGGAGCATGCCGAGGCGCCGATAGATGGTGACGCGGTTCACCGCGCCCATGATGCACTCGGCGGCCAGGCGCGGGTCAATCCCCCCGAACTCGTGCCGCTGCTGGCCCTCGCTGACGATCGCGGCCAGCACCCTGGCCGGGCTGTCGGCGTCCGCCACGAAATCCTGCGTGTCCCGGCTGGGCGGCAGGATGAGCAGCTCGTAGAGGAAGGTCTCGTGGCGCGCGGCGCGGAAGAGCGCGTGCAGGGCCGCGGCCAGCTTGGCGCGCGCCGTCGTCTCGGTCTCCGCCGCGCGCCGCACGTCGTCCGCCAGCGCCGCCGCCGAGGTGCGGAAGAGCGTGCGGGCGAGGTCGCGCTTGCTCCGCCAGTGGCGGTAGAGCGTGCCCTCGGCCACCCCGGCGCCGGCCGCGATGTCCCGTACCGTCGTGCCGCGGACGCCGCGCGTCACGAACAGCCGGAGCGCGGCGCGCTCGATGTCCGGCCGCTTGGAGTGAACGAGCATTCACTCGGGCGATAGCCGGGCAACGTTTCCCGGTCAACCGCTAGAAAACGTACTCGACCTGGAAGCGCACGTTGTCGCGGTCGCGGACGGCGCCGAACTGGCCGGTGGGCGCGGCCTCGACCCGCGTGTAGTCAGTGATGAATCGAAAGGGGTCGCGCACATACGCCACGCCCGGCTGGAACACGAAGGCGCCCTGCCAGTCGTAGAACATGCCGTACGACGGGACGATGCGGCCTCCATCGTAGGACGTGGTGACCAGGAGCGTGTGCAGGAAGCGGTCGTCGTCGAGGTGGAAGAGGCGGGGCTCGAGGCGGCAGGCGCGCCGCGCGCTCGGCGGGCCACAGCTGTTACCGATGACGGGTATGGTCTTGTCCACGGGGGCCAGGCGGAAGGAGACGGGCAGCACGAGATCGCCCGGCGAGTCGAAGACGTGCTTGTAGAAGAACTGCGTGGTTATGAAGATCGTCTGCGAGGGGTTGAGCCAGCGGACGAAGCGGTTCACGTCGAGGCCGGCGGCGAAGTTGAAGGTGTCGCGCTGGAGCACGCTGCCCTGCACCGGTCCCCTGCGCGTCAAGTCGAGGAAGCCGGGGTAGAGGAAGGGATCGAGGCCGCCCTCGGTGTTGTTCTCCTGCCGGAGGCGGCGGGCCGCGGCCGAGCCCGGTGTGCCGGTCGAATCGGCGGTCGATCCCCGCCCCTGGCGGTTCATGGGCTCGCCCTGGAAGTAGGCCGCCTCGGAGCGCACCACGCTGTACCACGACGGGATCGGGAAGGTGAGCGAGGCGCCGCTGATCGGCACGCGCGGGAAGCGCTCGATCGCCTGGATCTCGTTGCCGAAGCGCGCGACGTTGGTGGGCACCGGCTCGCCGGGCAGCTGCACGGCCCCGGGCAGCCGGAAGCGGATGCCGGGCACGTCGAGGTAGGTGTAATAGTGCGCGAGCGTGTAGGTGACGTCCCCGCTGCTGAACACGAGGCGCGCCCCGCCGCGCACCTCGCTGCGGTCGGGGACGGTGGGGACCATGCGCAGGTTGGGGAGTGGGAAGCCGAGGCCGCCCGGCTCCCACGGCGAGCCCTGCGGGATGCCGGGCACGGTTGCGACGCGGTTGCCGAAGGCCGCGAAGCCCTCGAGGAAGGCGTCGTGGAGCGGCCCGAGCGAGCCCAGGTGATAGCTCGCGCGCGCCATGTCGAGCGGCAGCCGCCGCTCGTCGAGCGCGATGAAGAAGCCGCCGAAGGAGTCGTCGAGCGGGTTGATGTTGTCGAGCAGCCGGAACACGTCGGTCTCGCCCCAGGCGAGGATCTGGCGGCCGACGCGGAGGAAGAGCGGACCCTTCTCGAAGTCGACGTAGCCGAGGAAGAAGCGGTGGC
>VBKJ01000058.1 GCA_005879795.1 Deltaproteobacteria bacterium | reverse complement strand
GCAGGCGTCGCCCACGCCGTCGTGGTCGCCGTCGCGCTGCTCGGGGTCGGCGACGGCCGGGCAATCGTCGGCGACGTCGGGGATGCCGTCGCCGTCGGTGTCCGCGAGGCCCGCAGTGTCGACCGAGTGCACGCCGGCGATCGCGTCCAGGTCGAAGCCCGAGAGCCAGCCGGAACCCGCCTCGATCGGGCCGCCATCGATGCGGACGAAGCGGATGGCGTGCAGGCCGACCGCAGCCAGGTCGAAGGAGTCGCCGCCCGAGCCCGGCGGCGGGGTGAAGGCATCGACCGGCACGCCCACCAGGTCCTCGATCGGCGTGGTCGTCGGCACGAGCGGCGAGGGCGCGCCCGGGTCGTCGGCGTTCGCGAACACCGGGTAGACGCCCGCGCAGCCCGGGTAGTAGGGCGGCGCGTTCAGCGCGCACGGGAACGTCGCCCAGTGGACGCCGTCGGCGCTCACCGACACGGTGCCGGGCTCGGCATAAGGCGCCCCGGTGGTCGTGCCGTGCACCAGGAACGGGTTCTCGAAGACCGTGAAGTCCGGCCCCGGCCCGTCCACCACCACGTTGTCCGTGAACTCGAGGACGATCGAGCCGCCGAGGCCGAGCGAGAAGGTGTCCCTCGAGCCCTGGAACGCGCCCGCGCCGCGCGGCCCGCCGAGGACCACGCCCGGGAGATCCGCCGCGCGCCAGCCCCCGCCCGCGCCGATCGTGTAGCTGACGACCCGGTCCGCGAACGGCTCCGCGGCGGCCGGGGCGGCAAGCACGAGGAGGACGAACGGCAGCGCGCGCCTCATGGGATGAACCCGATCGAGAAGGGCGGGAGGCCGACATCGATCGCGCCCCGGGTCAGCTCGCGATCGTCGCGCGGGTCGAAGAGGCGGATGCCCGGCGCGGGGAGACTGTCGTCGGCGACCCAGAGGATGCCGTCGGGCGCGAGCGCGATGTCGGGCAGGTACTGCGTGCGCGTGAGGAGCCGCCGCGTAACGACGCGCTCGCTCGGGTCGAAGGCGAGCAGGATGTTGCGCAGCTGCTCGTCGATCACGATCGCGTAGCCCTTGGTCGGCGAGACCAGCACGAAGTCGGTGATGTTGCCGCGCAGGTCGCTCTCGGTGACGAAGAACCCCTCCGCCGTGAGCGTGAAGGGATCGACGCGCTCGAGGCCGCCGTCGCCGGTTCGCTGGATGTCGCCCGCCTCGTTGACCACGAGCTTCCCGCTGCCCGGCTCGCGCGCGAGGCCCGAGGAGTCACCGAAGGCGTTCGCGCCGGTCAGCTCGACGACGCCCACGACCGCGTCGCTCGCGGTGTCGAGGACGGCGAGACGGCTCCGTCCGGCGGGTGCGAAGCGGCGCGTGCGGTCGAGGCGCTCGAGGCTCACGAAGAGGCGATCGCCGACCAGCGCCATCTGGTCCATCTCGGGGATGCCGTCCGCGTCCGCCCACGGCGAGAGGTCGACCGTGCCGCGCAGGAACCCCGCGCACGAGGCCGCCGACGGGTCGACGACCCACAGCTCCTTCGCGTCGTAGCGCGTGACGTAGGCCTTGTCGGGCGCGAGCACGGCGACGTCGTGCGGGTTCGAGCCGGGGCCGGTGGAGCACTCGAGCAGGGTCGCGAGCCCGCGCACCGGGTCGAGCACCTGGAGGTTGTCGCCGAGGAAGCGGTTCACGACGTAGACCCGCTCGCCCGCCACGCGCACGACCGCGTCGGAGTGGATGGGCGGGGCGGGGTGCGCGACCCGGTGCGGCGGCCGCACGCCCACCGTGGCGAGGAGGCCGGTCTCGAAGTCGGTCGTGACGATCACGGCCCGCGCCGCGTGGGGGCGGGGTGGGCGCACGCAGGCGAGACGCAGGCGGCGGCGCTCGGTCCGGCCCGAAGTCGGGTCGCGCGCCGCGGCGCTCGCGCGCGCGCGCCGCCCGGCGCGCACGCGCACCGCGACCTCGGCCGTGCAGGTCGCGGGCGGAGCGAGCGCAGCGAGCGCCCGCCTCAGCGCCGCGGCGCCGGCGCCGCGTACACGAACGCTCGTCGCCCCGCCCGGGCAGAGGGCCACGCCGAACGTGCAGGCGCCGTCGGCGGTGCCGTCGCGGTCGCAGCGCGCGTCGCCGTCCAGGCAGACAGCGCGGCCCGGCGTCTCGGCGCCGGTCACGCGCCACGCGAGCGGGGCCGCGGCGCCGGCGGGCAGCGCGAGCGAGAGGAGAGCGGCGGCCAGGAGGAGCGTCATGTCGTTGCCAGCGTGATGACCCGCCCGTCCTCTGCGACCTCGATGTCCACCTCGCCCAGGCGGGCGCGAGCATGTCGTCGCTCATGTGGGTGAGGACGAGGCGCGTGCACCCGAGCCGGGCGCGCTCGGCGCGGAGCGTCCGGTAGTCGAGGTGGTAGCGGACCTTCTTCTCGGCGCGCGGAGCCCGGGAAGAAGCGGCCGCCGCTGCCGAACGCGTCGCCCGAGCCGAGAAAGCGGAGCCGGAGCTCGCTCACGGCGCGCCTCCGCCGAGCCCGTACGACACGGTCGCGAACAGCGCCCGGCCCGGGAGCGGGAAGCCGAGCGCGTCGCGGGTGCGGTCGTCGCCCGCGTTCTTGGCCTCGAGCGCGAGGCGGGCGCCGCCGAGCGGGAGCGCGAGCTCGAGCCCCACGTCGTGCAGCACGCGGCTCCCGACCTGCCGCACGTTGGCGCGGTCCAGGAAGTTGTCGGCGATGATGTTGGCCTCGTAGAAGAGCCGCCCCGGCCACAGCCGGGGTACCAGCGGCAGCGGATGCGCCGGCGACCAGGCGAGCTCCAGGCGCGCGAACGCCTCGTCGGCGGGACGGCCCGGGAGCTGCTTGCCGCGGAGAAAGGTGACCTCGCCCGTGTCGCGCGCGCGCTGGTGGGTGTAGTTGGCGGTGAGCCCGAGCCGCTCCCAGAGCCGTCCGCGGGCGCTCACCTCGTGCCCGCAGACCGCGGCCGAGGTCACGTTCTCGGGGCGGACGACGCGCTGCGAGTTCTGGACCAGGATGATGAGGTCGTCGATCTGGTTGTCGAAGTAAGCGTACTCGAGAGCGGCGTGGGCGAGCGGCCCGAGCGGCGGCGCGGCGAGGCGGAAGCCGCCGTCGCGGTTGAACACCGTCTCCGGCCGGAGGCGAGGGTTGCCGACGATGACCCCGCGTGTACCGAAGAGCTCGGAGAGGTTCGGCTCGCGCGCATAGCGGCCCAGGTTCGCGAGCAGGGTGAGCACCGGGTGCGGCGCGACGCGCAGCCCGAGCCGCGGCGAGAGGAAGTCGCGCACGCGGGCGCCGCGCGTCCGGAGCGCGACCGGCACGCCGGTGCCGCCCGGGAAGTCGTCGCGGAACACCTCCCAGCGGAGCCCGGGCACCAGCGACACCCGCTCGCCGGCCGCGAGGAGCTCGTCCTCGGCGGCGACCGTGGCGCGGAGCCGCGTGCGGTCCGGCTCCGCGCCGGGGGCGAGCCGATCGCGCTCGGCGAAGCGCTCGTGGCTCGCGGCGAGGAAGAGGCCCGGCACCTGGTGCGCGCCGAGCGCGCCCCGTACGAGCGTCTGCACGCCGCTCGCGGTGGTCTCGTCCTCGACGTCGACGGGCACGAGGGCGACCTCGCCGCGCCGGTCCCGGAACGCCTGCCGCTCGTAGAGGACGTAGGCGCCGCCCCCCGCGGCGAGCGGGAGGCCGGCGGCCGGGGTCAGGTCGAGGTCGAGGTGTGCCAGCTGGCGGAGGGTCTGGAGGCGCGTGTCCCGTGCCTGCACGCTGCCCACGCCGGGCACGCCCTCGTCCTTCGCGAAGGTATCGGTGGTGAGCGCCGCCGCGAGCGGGCCGCCCTCCGGCCGCCAGCCGAGGCGCGCGGTCAGGTCGCCCAGGTCGAAGGCGTTGTTGCGGCGGCGCTCGACGCGGTCGTCGGCCGGATTGGCGGTGGTGCCGAGGTCGT
Organism: Deltaproteobacteria bacterium; assembly: GCA_005879795.1. Lineage (NCBI taxonomy): Bacteria > Pseudomonadati > Myxococcota > Myxococcia > Deltaproteobacteria bacterium. The sequence goes on along the minus strand of VBKJ01000058.1, from coordinate 7,633 downwards.
TCAGGAAGCTGAAGTCGCCCTTGCTCCCGAGGTAGTGCGCGAAGGCGAGGTAGTCGAAGTCACCGGCGCGCGCGCTGCGCGCGACGTCCACCTTGCGCGTCGTGAAGGAGCCGTAGGAGACGCTGGCGCCCGTCAGCGGCGTGTCCCCAGGCCGGCGCGTCACGACGTTCACGATGCCGCCCGGCCCGGACTGCGCGAAGGCGAGCGGCGTCGTCCCGCGGTAGACCTCGACGTGATCGACCGCGTCGAGGGGTAGGTCGGCCAGGTTGACGGTCTCGTTCTGGGCGCGGCCGAGCGGCACGCCGTCCAGGTAGACCTGGACCTGCCCGGCCGAGGAGCCGCGGATCGAGACCGTGCTGAAGTCGCCGAGGCCGCCGAAGCGGCGCACCTGGACGCCGACCGTGTCGGCGAGCGCCTCGGCGAGCGTCTCCACCCGGGTCGGCGCCGAGGTCGTGTCAACGACCGTGGCGAAGGCGGTCGGGTCGCGCGCCGGCACCGACTCCCGCGCCGGCGGCGCCGTCACCACGACCTCGCCGAGCGGCTCCTCACGCCGCTCCTCCGCGGCCCGCGCGCGCGCCACGGTGGCGGCGAGCGCCAGGACGAGGAACGATGCGGGTCGGTGCGACGTCTTCGGAGCCTCTCTGCCCGCCGCGAACGAGGAGGCGGAAAGGCACGCGCCGGCGGCCGAGGCCGCTCGCGGAACCCACCCAGCTCCTTCCCCGCGGAAGGACCCTCTGCTGGCCTCAGCCGGGCAGGTTTTCTGGCTCGGGGATCATCCTCGCCCGGTCCCTTCCCACCCCGAAGGGCAGTGGTCGCGACCGGGTTCGTCCCCCCTTACAGCTGCGGGGCAGCGGGGGCTTCGCACCCCCTTCCCTGACCCGACTGATGTCGAGTCGCGCTCTAGCGCGCGTGTGCGCGCCCTGTCAAGGTGCCTAGCGCTCCCGCGCCGATGGCGCCTGGGCGGGTGGTCCCTCCACCGCCCGGCTCGCAGACGACACGTCGCGCTCGACGCGCCAGCCGGTGGCCTCGAGGCGCCGGATGAGCAGCGCGAACGCGTCCGCCGAGCCGAGGACGCGCTCGACGGCGCGCGCCGCCGCGCTCCGCACAGGTCGCGCCGTGCGCGTACCTGCACGCGCTCGCGTCCGCTTTCGCGCCGCCACCGGTCGCGTATAGCAGAGGGCACCCGCCGCTCGCCAGCTTGACGGCGCTGGGTCGAATCCCGATAAGCCGGCGGTATGGGACGGTACCTCGAGGACTTCCGTGTGGGCGAGGTGATCAAGCACTGGCCCGGCCGCACCATCCGCGACTTCGACGACACCTGGTTCACGCTCCTCACGATGAACACGAACCCCCTGCACCTGGACGAGCACTTCGCGAGCCAGAGCCAGCACGGCCGCTGCCTGGTGAACGGGACGCTCGTCTTCGCCCTCACCGTCGGCATGAGCGTGCGTGACATCAGCGAGAACGCCCTCGCCAACCTCGAGTACGAGAAGGTCCTGCACCTCGGTCCCACCTTCCACGGCGACACGATCTACGCCGAGTCGGAGATCCTGGAGGTCACCCCGTCCACGACCAAGAGCGACCGCGGGGTGGTCTACGTCGAGACCCGGGCAGTGAACCAGCGGGGCGAGCGCGTCCTGTCGCTCCGCCGGCGGGTGCTCATCCCGCGTCGACCGACCTGACCCGAGCCAAAGTTTTGGGCGGGCGTGCCGCGCGATTGGGCAGGCCCCGGACCCCCACTGGCAATGATACAGCTTTTCAGCAAGTGAGCATCTGGCATGTGCCTTGCGACGAAGGGCTGAACCACTGCAATTCGAAGGAGGGAGGGCCTCGAATGCGAAATCGTACGCTCATGATCGGGTGTCTCGCAGCGGCCCTGGCCGCGACCGGCCTGGCCGGGGGGACGGCGGCCCGTGCGGAGGAAGAAGCCAAGGCGCCGCCCGACCCGACGCGCGGCCAGTGGGACACGTTCCTCGACCCGCTCCGGGACTTCGAGGACAACTACATCACGGGCACCCAGAAGAGGATTGAGGACGCGACCAAGATCCACGTCGCAGCGGGGTTCACCGAGGCCTACACGTGGGACTTCAACAAGCCCCGTTCGGGAAGCCTGATCGCGTTGCACTCGTTGGAGCACCACAACGATGGGGTCCCCGTCCTCGGGCAGCTCGACATGTCCCGTCCTAGTGACGGCTGGTTCATCCCGGGCTTCGACCTGAAGCTCGACTCCGGCAAGGTCGCGCGCGACATCAAGGCGGACTGGAACGGAAACGGTGCGGTCAAGCACGGCGACACGTTCGAGACCAACGACTTCGAGGTCCAACAGGCTTACCTCCAGTGGGCCATGCCCGACGACGGCCCTTCGTTCCTGAAGGGCCTCTCGGTGAAGGGTGGGAAGTTCGTCACCCTCCTCGGCGCCGAGGTCATCGAGCCGTGGTCCAACTACAACTACAGTCGGTCGTTCCTCTTTAGCTTCGCGATTCCGTTCACCCACACCGGTGCGCTCGTGAGCTACCCGCTCACCGACAAGATCTCCGTGACCGGCGGCGCCATCGAAGGCTGGGACAAGGTCCAGAGCAACAACCAGGGCTGGAGCGGTATCGGGAACGTCACCTACGCGGTGAACGACATGCTGGCGCTGTCCGGGAGCGGCATCTGGGGCCCCGAACAGACCAACAAGACCGGCAACAAGCGCAGCATCCTCGACTTTGTAGCCACCATCAAGCCGACGCCCCCGCTCACCCTCCTGCTCAACTACGACTGGGGACACGAGGACGCAGCGGCGGCGGGCAACGAGGCCGCCCTGTGGCAGGGGTTTGCGGCCGTCGCCAACTATGCCTTCACCGACCGCGTCTCGGCGGCCGTCCGTGGCGAGTGGTTCGAGGACCACGGCGGCACGCGGACGGGAACCGTAGGCTCGTTCTACGAGGGCACGCTGACAGGAAAGTACCTGATCACCCAGCACCTCTACGGTCAGATCGAGTACCGCCACGACGAGTCGACAAAGGGGGACGCCTTCCCAAAGGACAGCCCCGGGAAGGTCAACAGCAGCACCGGCCCGATTCCGATAACGAAGTTCACCGACGGTCAGGATATCGTCGGCTTCAACGTCACCTACGTCTTCAACTGACGACGGCTCGAGAGGGGGGACTCCCATGCGGAAGAGCGGACTGATTCTCGGTGCAGCACTCGTCGCCCTGCTCGCGTCCTTCAGCCTGCCCACCATCAGAGCGTTCGCGAAGCACGAGATGAGCATGCCGGAGATGATCACCGCGGCCAAGACGCTTGCCGAGCACGAGAAGCTCGCGGCGCACTACGAGCGGGAAGCCAAGGCAGCCAGGGCGAAAGCCGAAGAGCACAAGAAGATGGCCGACGCCTACCGGAAGGCGGGCGGCCCTCTCATCGAGAAGCTCCACTTCGACCAGCACTGCGATGCGCTGGTGAAGTCCTACACGAGCATGGCCGACGAGCTCGAGGCGCTCGCAAAGGCCGAGCGCGAAGCTGCCAAGGAGACGAAGAAGTAGGGGCGTGGACTCGCCGCCACCGTCGTGTCGTCTGCTGCGTATTCAAGCAGTCCTGGCTCTCGGATTAGGCACCGCGACGGACACGCTTCTGAGTTCCCTCGACTTCTCAACATCGGGGCGCGGCACAGGGCTTGCTCGTGGCAGCCGACATGGGAAGAGCTTGCTTCGTTCGCGCGCGCTGCGCGGTGGTCGCGGTCGTGGCGGCCACCTGGTTCGTAGTCGGACCGGCCAGGGCCGAGGTGGGGACTGCCCCGGCGAGCTGTCCGGGGTACGTCACCCACCTTCGAAGCGCCCGCGCCTACCTGGCCAAAGGGGATCGAACCTCGGCGGTCGTGGAGCTACGACGAGCCGAGCAGGCGCTCGACTCCTGTGCCCGCGGCGAGGCCCTGGGGAGCCTCGTCGGAGCCAACGATCCCGCTCACCGCGTAAGCTAGGACGGCTCTAGAACCCGCGCTCTGCGTTCTGCAGGGCCCGGTCGATCTCCGACGGGTCGACGCTCCTGCCTGCGTCGATGTCCTCGATCAGCCGGCGGATCTTCTCCCTCTCGAGAAGAAGCCGCTGCTGTGGGCCACCCTTCGTCTGGCCGGCCAGCTGTCCGACGCGGGCCTCAGCCTTCGCGAGGGCGTCTCTGCGCGGGCCAGCCGGTGGCGCCACCGCGAGCGCGGTGGAGGCAGCAAATGTCAGTAGGAGCGCGATCCCAGTCTCGTAGTGCTTCATAACGAGTCTCCCTTCTCAGTGCGATTCGACAGCTCGCAATTGCGACGAGCTTGCCCGCGGCAGCTGACCCACCTGCGGGCCGTACGGTTCGAGGGAGCCCGATCAGAGTCGCAGACTGCGGACCTTCAGAAAGAGCGGTGGGCCGTGGATGCCGAACTTCACCGCGGCCGCCGACGAAGCCGCCGACTCCTGGTGACGGACCCACCGCGACGGCGGAAGCGAGTGGACGGCCAGTTGCGGATGGAGCGCGGGGCGCGGTAGGAGAACGGCTGCGTCGTTGGCCTGAGAGGTTACCCCGCAGCACGCATCTGACTGGGGAGTTCCTGGTCTATGGCTGCAACGGCTGCAGTGAGTCGCGCAGCAGCGGGCTGCTCTGAGCTGCGCCGTGGAGCCTGCGGGCGCAGCGTAGACGCTCCGCACGGCGACGGTGATCAGCAACGCGAGCTGAAGAGTTGGAAAAGAGTACCGCCGCACGGCCATGAGGCTAGGCCCTTTCGTGCATCACGGCAAGCCACTCTTCGGCGTGCTCGGCCTCGGCCCGAGGCCGCGTCGTCCGCTCCATCACGCGGCTCCCCCGGCATGTCTCTCCGGCGCGGCGAGGCCCCGGACCCCCCGCTGGCGATCGTGTAGCTTTTGAGCAAGTAAGCGCTGGCACAGGGGTTGCGTCTGGTGGGCCGAACCACTGCAGACCAGCGGGAGGAGGGCTCGCATGAACGAACGGCGACCAAGGGGGAGGCTCGTCCTGGCAGCGGTCATCGCGCTGACGTTCGCCGGCCGTGGACGCGCCGCCGAGGTGAACGGCATCTGGAGCGAGAGCTCCACCAAGGACCTGGGTGAGCTCAGCGGCAACGACTTCTTCAAGAACTGGAAGATCCGCGGCTGGGCCGAGTCGTACTTCGTCTACAGCTCGAACGCGGCCGACAAGGACACGGTGAACGCCAACCAGGGCCTGTCGGCGATCAAGGCCCGCGACCTCTCGATCGAGGGCCGCACCTTCGATGTCCACCGCAACCGGCCGACGCTCACCATCCTGGAGGTCGAGCTGGAGAAGGTTCCCCAGCTCTCGAGCTGGCTCGACCCGCAGGCGGTAGGCTTCAAGCTGGACGTCAACTGGGGCGACACCTACGACATCATCTGGAACACCGTGAACAAGGCACTCGGCCGCCCGGGGCACAAGGAGGACGTGCTGGGCGACGCCGACCGCTTCCTCTCCCACTACTCGATCGGCTACGTGGCGCCGGTCGGCAAGGGGTTGCGGGTGGACTTCGGGAAGTTCGTCACCCACATCGGCGGCGAGACGATCGAGTCGATCAAGAACAACAACTTCTCGCACGGCTACCTCTACTCCTTTGGCATCCCGTTCCAGGACTTCGGCTTCCGCTTCAACTACCCGTGGACCGACACGCTCTACACGGAGTTCTACGTCCTGCAGGGCTGGAACGTCACCTACAAGGACAACAACGGCGGCAAGACGATCGGGCCCGCCATCGGCTGGACGCCCAATCCCCGCGTCTCGATGTACGCGCAGTACCTGGGCGGCCCCGAGCAGCGCGACAACGACAACCACTACCGCCACCTCCTGGACCTCGGCCTCTCGCTCAATCCCATCGACCCCTTCAACATCCTCCTCAGCGCCGACGTCGGCTACGAGCGCAACGTCTTCAGCAAGAAGGACACGTGGTGGGACGGCATCATGGGCGTCTTCCGCTACAAGGTGACCGATGCCTTCGAGCCGGCGTTCCGCGCCGAAATCTACAACGACCCCGACGGCTTCACGACCGGCGTGCCACAGACGGTGGGCGAGGTCACGCTCACCCTCAACTACCGGATCGACCTGCCCGAGAAGACGCATCTCCTCGTGCGCCCCGAGTACCGCTACGACGTCTCGGACGCGAACTTCTTCACGCAGGGGAAGGCCTTCCGCGACCGCAAGGACCAGCACACGGTCGGTCTGGGGACGGTTCTGTACTTCTAAGCGCTTCTCGACGGCAAGGAGGTGGCGAATGAGAGCGATGCCGGCGCTTGTGACCATGGCCCTGGCGCTCACCATCCTTGGCTCGCTGGCCAGGGCGGCGGAGATGATGGAGCCGGACCACCGGGCGCTGGCCGCACGCTACCGCGCCGAGGCGAACGTGATGCGGGCGCGCGCTGACGAGCACGATGCCATGGCGAAGCAGTACAGCGCGATCGGCGCCAAGGGTGACTGGGCCACCCATTGCCGGAACATCGCCGGGTACTACCGCAAGCTCGCCGAGGAGAACGACGCGATGGCGGCCGCGCACGAGGCGGCCGCGAAAGGGGCCCCCAAGTCGTCGCCCTGAGTGGGCCGCCGCCGCGTCCGGCGCGAGATCGCTGGTCGCGCCTGCACCGTCCGGCGGTGGACGAGGAGTAGTGTCGACCGCTCCCGCCACACCGCGACGATCGACGAGTCCGCGTATGTCCCTGTAGAGGTCGAAGTTGAGCCCGGTGCTGACCCCGACCTCGAAGACGGCGCGCTGGCAGTCTGCCTCACAGGGCTCGGACCCCCAGCTGGGGGACGAAGCGCCGCTTGCCGTACGCATAGACTCTGTACGTCTCCCCGAACTTCGACTCCAGCAGGCGTTCCTCCAAGCGCGCCTCCATCGACAAACCGATGACGAAGAGCGGGAAGAGCATGACCAGCCAGCCGTTCAGGCTTCCCAGGCCGGCGCCCAGCCACAGCGCCAGGAGGCCGGAGTAGTCGGGGTGGCGCAAAAAACGGTATGGACCCTGGGTGATGAGCGCATGATCCTGGAAGACAACCGCACGAGCGACGAGGAAGCGCCCGAGCGCAGTGGCAACCCACAGTTCCATTCCGGCGGTGTAGAGGCTCATGGCGACGCCAAGGATCCGCACCGGCACCCACTCCGCTTCGATCTCGCCTGCCCGCAAGAAGATCAGGAACGGCGGCAACAACAGCATGACCAACACGAGTAGGGGAAGGAGATGCCTTCCAGCACCCTCCGGTCGCTGCCCGACCGGCGCCGAGCGAAGGTAGTCGGTCGCCACCGTGATCAGGGCAACCACGATTCCGAGCCCATAGTAGACCAGGAAATACAGGCGGAACCCCTCGGCCATCGTTACCTCGTGCCCTCCGCGACTCGGGTGGAGCGGCGCTGATTCGAACGCGACGAGTCGACGAGCGGCATCATTCGGATCACCTCACGGCCGGCGAGCGACGCCGAGGATGTACGGTGCCGAGGGGAAGAGCAGGGCGCAAGGCCGGAACATGAACTCGCGGCAGCGCTCGATGACGAGGCCGGTTCGCTCGATGGCCGAACGGGTATCTCGGCCGGTGTGACAGCCTCCGCCCAGCCGAGGCTAGACCGTCGCATCCACAATGCGCTGGATGAGGGCGAGGCCGAGGCTGGAGG
>VBKJ01000057.1 GCA_005879795.1 Deltaproteobacteria bacterium | reverse complement strand
GGAATGCCCGCGGTCCCGAGATCACCGGCTACACGGACGAGGAGCTGCGCGGCATGCGCGCCCTCGATTTCCACACCGACGCGCCCGAGAACCGAGAAGCTTTCGCCCGGCTCGAGCGGGAGGTCTTCCAGGAGGGGCGCGACCTCGTCGCCGAGGTGGAGGGCCGGCGCAAGGACGGCAGCCTCTACTGGGCCCGGGTCTCGCTGAGCCCGTTGCGCGACGAGCAGGGGCACATCACCGGCGCCCGCTCCATCGCCCAGGACGTCACGGAGCTCCACCAGGCGCAGCAGGCGGTGCGGGAGAGCGAGGCGCGGCTCTCGGCCATCATCGAGTCGGCGCTGGACCCGATCATCGTGACCGACCAGGAGGGACGGATCGTGCTCCTCAACCCCGCGGCGGAGAGGGTATTCCGCTGTACCGCGGCGGACATGATCGGCACCCCCGTCATGCGCTTGGGCACCCCGGCAGCCGCCCGCTCGCTCGCGCAGGCCATGGAGGACATTCGTACGGGACGGAAGACGTTCAGCTTCAGCGAGCCCGGGCTCAAGTCGCGCCGCCTCGACGGGGAGGAGTTCGAGTTCGAGGGGGCGCTGTCGTGCGCGCAGGTCGGCGGCCGGCCGCTCTACACGATCTACCTGCGCGACCTCGGAGAACGTCGCCGGCTCGAGGCCGAGCAGCAGCGCCTCCAGCTCCAAAGCGCCTACCTCCAGGAGGAGATCAAGGCCGTCCACAACTTCGAAGAGATCGTCGGCCGCAGCGCCGTGCTGCAGCGGGTGCTGTCACAGGTGGACCTCGTCGCAGCGACCGACTCCTCCGTGCTGATCTCGGGCGAGACCGGCACCGGCAAGGAGCTCGTCGCGCGGGCCATCCACGCGCGGAGCGCCCGCCGGGACCGCCCCCTGGTGAAGGTGAACTGCTCGGCGTTGCCGAGCGGGCTCGTCGAAAGCGAGCTCTTCGGCCACGAGAAGGGCGCCTTCACCGGCGCCACGGAACGCCGGACCGGCCGCTTCGAGCTCGCGCACGGCGGGACGATCTTCCTCGACGAGGTCGGGGAGCTGCCCCCCGAGACGCAGGCGAAGCTCCTGCGTGTGCTCCAGGAGCGTGAGTTCGAGCGTGTGGGCGGCAGCCAGACGGTGAGGGTCGACGTGCGGGTCATCGCCGCGACGAACCGCGACCTGCCGACGGCGGTCGCCGACGGCACGTTCCGCCAGGACCTGTACTACCGGCTGAACGTCTTCCCCGTGACCCTGCCGCCGCTGCGCGAGCGCCCGGAGGACATCCCGCCACTCGTGCACTATTTCGTCGCCCGCTACCGGGCGAAGATCGGCCGCAAGATCTCCCGCGTGCCGCAGGAGACGATGGCGCGACTCGGCACCTACGCCTGGCCCGGGAACGTGCGCGAGCTCGAGAACGTCATCGAGCGGGCCGTGATCCTGTCCCCGGGAGCCGACCTGGAGGTTCCCCCCGAGCTCCTTCCCGCAAGCGTGCCCGCCGCCCCGCCGCGGTCCGCGGCCCCGGCCGGCACCGCCCCGCTCGAGCGGGTCGAGCGGGATCACATCCTCTCGGTTCTCAAGCGCACGAACTGGCGGGTGGACGGCCCGCACGGCGCGGCGCGCCTGCTCGACATGCACCCGAGCACGCTGCGCAGCCGGATGCAGAAGCTCGGCATCCGGCGGAGTGAGGAGCAGGCTTCGTAGATCCGCGAAATGTCGCGGGCGGCGCGGCGCCCGCGAAGGGTCGCGGATCACCTCGCAAGCGCCCGTCGTGACGGCGCTTGTGCGCCGCCAGCCGCCCCGCAGCTGCCGCGGCATGAGGGTTGCTCCTGGCCAGCGGCATGATGCGGATCACACGGGTGCCGGGAACCGACGGAGTGGCGCGCCTCTCCATCGAAGGCCGCCTCGCCGGGGTCGAAGTGAGGGAGCTGGCGACCTCGTGTGAAGCCTATCTCGTGGCGCGCCATCCCCTGCTGCTCGATCTCTCGGGTGTGACCTTCGTCGACGCGCAGGGCCTCGGCCTGCTCCACGGCGTCGCCCGGCGCGGCGCCCTGCTCGCGAGCTGCTCCCCGTTCCTGAGCGAGATGCTCGGCGACATGGGAGGAGAAGCCGAATGAATCTCGATCCCGTGATGGACGAGAGCGCGCCTCTCCTCGCCGGCCTCCGCCGTGGCGACGACCACGCCTTCGCCACCCTCGTGCGCCAGCACGGCGGCCGCATGCTCGCGACCGCGCGCCGCCTCTTGCGGGACGACGACGAGGCCGAGGACGCCGTGCAGGAGGCCTTCGTGTCGGCGGCGCGTGCCATCGACGGCTTCGCGGGCGACTCCAAGCTCTCGACCTGGCTCCACCGCATCGTCGTCAACACCGCCCTGATGAGGCTGCGGAGCCGGCGGCGCCGGCGCGAGGAGCCGATCGACGATCTCCTGCCGCGCTTCGACGCCGACGGGCATCATGCCGAGGGCGTGGTGGGCTGGGAGACGCCGAGCGACGTCCTCCTCGAGCGGCGCCAGACGCGCGCCATGGTGCGCCGGTGCATCGACGAGCTCCCCGAGCGTTACCGGACCGTCATCCTCCTTCGCGACATCGAGGAGATGGACACGGAGGAGACCGCGCACTCGATCGGGTCGACCCCGAACGCCGTGAAGATCCGGCTGCACCGTGCCCGGCAGGCGCTCAGGACGCTGCTGGCGCGGGAACTCGGCCGCTCGGAGCATGCGTCCGACGACGCTCCGGCCCTGGCCGTTTCCGCCGACCAGGGGCGGCGCCGCGCATGACCGGCGGGGCAACCCCGGCCCGCGCCCGCCGGTCCGTCTCGACGATCTTCTTCGTCAACGGTGCCGTGCTCGCCAGCTGGGTGCCTCACATCCCGGCCGTCAAGGCCGAGCATGCGATCGGGGACGGCGCGCTCGGGCTCGTCCTGCTCTCGATGGCCGCGGGCTCGGTGCTCGCCCTCACGCTCGCGGGCTGGCTGGTCGGGCGGATCGGCAGCCGGGCGACCACGTCGATGGCGGCGATCGCGCTCTGCGTGACACTTCCCCTGCCGGTGATCAGTCCGGCGATCCCGCTGCTCGCCCTGTCACTCGTCCTCCTTGGCGCGAGCAACGCCACGCTCGACGTCGCCATGAACGCCCAGGCGGTCCTGGTCGAGCGGGAGTACGGGCGTCCGATCATGTCGTCGTTCCACGGGCTCTTCAGCCTGGGCGGGCTGGCGGGGGCCGCGCTCGCGGGCCTCGCCATCGGGCTCGGCGTCCCACCCGCCTGCCACGTGGTCGCGAGCGCCGCGGTCGCCCTCCTGGCGGTGGGCCGCGCGCTCCGCTGGCTCGTGCCGTCGGATGCCGCCGACGCGAGCGCCGCCCCCGTCTTCGCCCGACCCAGCGGCGTGCTCTTCGGCCTCGGCGTCCTCGCCTTCTTCGGCCTCCTGGCGGAGGGCGCGATGGCCGACTGGAGCGCCGTCTACCTGCGCGACACGCTCGAGACGACCCCGGCGGTGGCGGCTGCCGGCTTCGCCGCGTTCTCGCTCGCCATGGCCGCGGGCCGCTTCCGCGGCGACTGCCTGGTCAGCCTGCTCGGCCCCGGCCGGCTGCTCGGCGCATCGGGGGCGCTGGCCGCCTTCGGGCTCGGCGGCGCGCTCCTCGCGGGCGCTCCCGCCGCCGCCGTCGCCGGGTGTGGGCTCGTCGGCCTCGGCATCTCGAACGTCATCCCCGTGCTCTTCAGCGCGGCGGGACAGGTGCGCGGGATCCAGGCCGGCACCGCACTTGCCGCGGTCGCGACCATAGGCTACCTCGGGCTCCTCGCAGGTCCGCCGTTGATCGGGCTCACCGCACACGTCACGAGCCTCCCGGTGGCGCTCGGCCTCGTCAGCGCCTTCTGCGCGGCGATCGGCGTCGGAGGCCGCGCCCTCGTCCCTGCCGTGATTCCCACCCGGAGCGCGCCCTCGTGACCGAGCCCGGGCGTGCGCTCTTCGTCCCCGTCCTCCTCGGCACGGTGCGCCAGGGACGCATGAGCCTCCCGGTCGCGAGGCTCCTCGTGTCCGAGCTCTCCCGCCGCCCGGGGATCGAGACCGAGCTGATCGACCTCGCGCGCATTCCCCTCCGCATCGACGACGCCGGCCAGGCGATCAAGGACCCCACCTTCTCCTCGCAGATGAGCCGCGCCGACGCCCTGGTCGTGGTCTCGCCCGAGTACAACCACGGGTACTCGGGCCTGCTGAAGCACGCGCTCGACAGCTGCCTGAAGGAGTACGTTCACAAAGCCGTTGGCGTCGTCGGCGTGTCCGCAGGGCCGTACGGCGGCACGCGCGGCATCCAGGACCTGCTCCCCGTGCTGCGGGAGCTCGGCCTGGTCGCGATCTTCTGGGACGTCAACTTCTCCGCCGTGCAGAGCGTCTTCGACGAGGCCGGGGCGCTGCGCGATCAGGCCTATCTCCCGCGCATCGACAAGTTCCTGAAGGAGCTCGTGTGGATGGCGCGCACGCTGCGCCACGGCCGCGAGCACGTCGCACTGGAGTAGCGGGGGGATGGCGGCGGAATCGCGACCGATGATGTGTCCCGAATGCGGTGTCGAGATGAATCATCACGCCGAGAAGCTCGTGCACCCGAGCGGGGCGCAGGAGGCGTCCGCGATGGATCCCATCCTGGGCGGGATGATCGAGGAAATACACACCTGCCCGCAGTGCGGCGCCGGGGCCTCGCGACGAGGGACGGGCGAACCGCGGTAGCTCACGCGCGGCCTCACGGCTCGACGTCGCGCTCGCCGGGGTCCGCTCCCGTGTGGCGCGGGAGGTCGTCGCCGAGGCGGAGCCAGGCGAGCTGGCTCGAGGTCCAGATGTGCGCCGCGGGGACGATGGCGTCCGGGAGGTCCATGCTGCCGACGGTCACGTCGACGGAGCTCGGCCGCGCCGTCTCGCGGAAGGTGAGGGCCGTGCCGCAGGCGGCACAGAGCTGGCGCAGCGCGCGGGGCGTGGCGCGCAGCTCCGCCGGCGTCCCCCCGGTGAAGACGAAGGCGGCGGCCGGGAACGTCGCCCAGGTGACGAACGGCGCGCCCGTCGTGCGGCGGCAGATGCTGCAGTGGCAGTGGCTCACGTCGCCCGTCGTGGCGCTCACGCGGTAGCGGATGGCGCCGCAGAAGCAGCCGCCCGTGATCGCCGCGGGTGGCGCCGCGGCTCGCGGCTCGGCCGCCGGCTCGAGGGTGCGCACCCAGCGGGCACGCGCGAGCGGCCGGAAGCCCTCGCGCGCGTAGAGTCGGGCCGCGCGCTGGTGGCCGGCGTCGACCTCCAGGTCGACGGCCACCGCGCCGGTCTCGGCCGCGATCCGGAGCGCCGCGTGCAGCAGCCGCGTGCCGAGGCCGCGCCCGCGCGCCGCGGGCTCGACGTACAGCTCCTCGAGCCATGCGGACCGGCCGCCGTGCTCGAGCGGCCACACGAAGGAGAGCGCGGCCATGCCGACGGGCCTTCCCCTCTCGATCGCGACCAGGATCCGCCCCCGCTCGGGATGACGGAGAACCGCCTCGATCGCGCTGGCGAGCTTCGCCTCCGGGGTTGCCACGTGGTGGTCGCGGAGCTGCGCGACGAGGAGCGCCGTCACCGCTTCGAGCTCGGCCTCGGTGGCGAGACGCACGTCTACGGCGCCTTCAGGCATGGCTCCTTGGATGCCGGCTGCCGGCGGTTGGTGTCAACGCTCGACCAGGTACTCGTCCCCCTCGAGCCGCAGCAGCGGTGCGCACCCCGGGCGGACCCCGAGCTCCCACGTCACGTCGTCGGGCGCCGTCCCCCACGCCCGCACGCGCCCCTGGTGAATCCCCCGCAGGTGGTGCCAGGCACAGACGGTGATGCGGTTGTCGCGCGCGTTGCCGCCGCCGCGCGAGCGGAAGAGGAGGTGATGGTCGTGCAGGTTCCGCCGCGACGTGCAGGCAGGCACGGCGCAGCGCCAGCCATCGCGCGCGAAGACCGGGTCGCGGTGACGCGGCTGCTGCTGCCATTCGGTCCACGCGTGCTCGAGGAGCCGCTCGAAGCCGCGCCACGGCGGCTCGAGGGGCTCGGCAAAGGCCGCGATCGCCTCGCGCAGCAGCACCTTGAGCGAGGCGGGGGCGAAGAAGACGATCTCCGCGTCGAGGGGCGGGCATTCCTCGTGCGCACGCATTTGCCGCTCCGGCAGGACGAGCGACGCCCCCGGCGGCGGCGGCTCGCTCACCGCCGGGGACGCGCCCGCGGCGCGCCGCTCGACCACCCACTCCGCCTCGTCCACCAGTCGGCGCACCGTGACTGCCTTCGCCCGCGCGATCCAGGCCGCGGCGGTCTCCTCGCTGAGCACGGGCATGATCGTGAGCGCCCGCAGCCACGAAAGCTCGCCGTCGCGGTAGGCGGCCAGGAGTGCCGTCGCGTCCCACGTCTTGCGCTCGAGCGCGACCAGCGCCCGCGCCTTGCGGGCCGAGAGCCCGAGGCGCTCGCGCGCGTAGGACGCCGCCGACGGGAACCCCATGTTTCGGTGCAGGCGCAGCGCGAAGAAGGTGCGCAGGAGACGGCCCATCTGCCAGTCGATCCTTTGCATGGCGCGGACGAGCACCCGCATCCGCTGGTCGAGCGCGAAGGCGTTCACCTCGCTCGCGCCGTCCTGCAGCCGCTCGAGGTCCGCGGGCAACGCCTCCTCGACCGCCGTCCAGTCGAGGTCACCGAAGACGGCGGGCGTCTCGTCGAGATCCAGGCGCTCGGGTGGCGGATCGGACTCGGGGCCGGGCAGCCCGGCCATCGGGTCCTCGGGCTCGATGTCGCGCGCCGAGAACCCTTCGGCCGCCACGGCGTCCGCGACCTGCCACGGCGCGACCTCCGCACCCATGACGGCGCGGGCGAGCACGGTGACCTCGTGCCAGCGCTCGCGCACGCGGCGCGGGCAGGAGAGCCGAATCTGCACGCGCGGCTCGTCGTCGAGCGTGTCGTCGCGCTCGGCGGGGCGCCCGCTCTCGCGCGCGATGATGGCCGCGAGCGCGCGCACCGTGCGGCCGCGGGCCGTCTCGACCCAGGCCGTCGCCGTCTCCGGCGTCGCCACGCCGACCAGCAACCGCACCTGCGTCCAGGAGAGCTTGCCGCCTGCGAAGGCCGCCGCGACGTCGGGCAGCTCGGCCAGCCGCGCGTTCACGTGCGCGAGTGACTGGAGCTCACGGGCGGAGAGGCCGAGGCGCTCGCGCACGTAGTCGCCGACCCGGGCAAAGCCGAGCGCGTGCTGGCCCTTCTGCCCGAGGAAGGCGCGGGCCACGGCGCCGAGGACGCGGCGGCCGCTCGCCTCCTGGCGCGCGAGGCGGCGGAGGTAGCCGTCGAGAAGGAGCGCGCACTCGTCACGCACGAGGTGACGCCGCTGGTCACCGGGCGGCGGCTCGAGATGCTCGGGCGGGACGAGATCGAGGCTTCTGAGGGAAGAGGCCGGGAGCGGCATAGTAATGGTGGGGGGCGGGAGGCGAACATTAGGCGAAACTAGCCCTCGTGTCAACCCGGAGGCAGGGTGTCGGAACGAGCTACGCGATGCCCTTCAGGCTTGTAGCTGCGCGATCGCTTCTCACCACGCGTAGGCTTCCGGCGCCTCACCGCCCGGGCCCGGGAAGACGCGGTCGAGCTTCGCGAGCGCGTCCTCGGAGAGCCGGAGCTCGAGTGCGCGGAGACTCGCGTCGAGCTGCGCCATGGTCCGCGGCCCCACGATGGGCGACGTGACGGCCGGGTTTCGCAGCACCCATGCCAGCGCCACCTCGGCGGGATGGTGGCCCAGCTCGCGACAGAGCGCTTCGTAGGCCGCTACCCGGTCGCCGTGGCGCTCGAGCAGGCGCTGCTGCCGCTCGGTTGCGCGCCGGCCCCCGGCCGCCTTCTCGAGGGCGCCGCCAAGGAGCCCACCCGCGAGCGGGCTGTACGGAACGAGCCCGATCCCGTGCGCGCGGCAGGCGGGGATGACCTCGAGCTCGATCATGCGCGTCACCAGGTTGTAGACGCTCTGCTCCGTCACCAGCCCGAGGAAGTGGCGCGCCGCCGCCGTGGCGCTCGCCTGGGCGATCTGCCAGCCGGCGAGGTTGCTGCTCCCGACGTAGAGCACCTTCCCCTGCTGCACGAGCACCTCCATCGCCTGCCACAGCTCGTCCCACGGCGTGTCCCGGTCGATGTGGTGCATCTGGTAGAGGTCGATGTGGTCGGTGCGCAGGCGGCGGAGGCTGCCTTCGCACGCCTGGCGGATGTGATAGGCGGAGAGGCGCCCGTCGTTCGGTCCTGGGCCCATCCTCCCGTAGACCTTCGTCGCGAGGACGATCCGCTCGCGCCGGCCGCCGCCCTGCGCGAGCCAGCGGCCGATGATCTGTTCGGTGACGCCCTCGCCGGTGCGCCAGCCGTACACGTCGGCAGTGTCGAAGAAGTTGACCCCGCGCTCGAGCGTGCGGTCCATGATGGCGAAGCTGTCGCTCTCGCTCGTGAGCGGACCGAAGTTCATGGTGCCGAGGCAGAGCCGGCTGACCCGGAGCCCGCTGCGGCCGAGACGGACGTACTCCATGCGGACGTGTCTACCACGCCGCGCGGCGCCTCAGAACATCCGATCGCCCGAAACAGAGCCGCACGCGCACGGCAACTAGGATGCCCCGCGCGTTCTCCAAGCCGCAGCGCGAGCAGCGGAACGAGGCGCCGCTCCTGGCGCCCACGAGCGCTCCACGGCTCGACTCGGGCTGCATGGAAGCGTAGGAAAGAATCGGCAGGTCAACCGATGCGCGCCGCGGCACTCCGCAGCTATCGCGAGCTCCTGCAGGCCGCATGGGTGCGCGAGGTTCCCGTCGGCCCGGTGGACGAGACGCTGACGCGCGTCGGCCGCATCCTGCGCGAGGCCGGGATCCACTTTGCCGTCGCCGGCGGCTTCGCCGTGATCGAGCACGGCTACGAGCGCTTCACGAAGGACGTCGACCTCCTGGTGCATGCTGGCGATCTGTCGCGGGCGATGAAGGCGTTGCGCGCCGCTGGCTTTCGGGGCGGCCGGACGCCGATCGGGGCCAGGATGCGCGACGAGCGGACGAACGTCGACGTCGACCTCCTCGGCTCGGCCTTCGAGGGCGACGAGCGGGCACTCGCGCGCTCGTCGCGAGCCCGGCGGCTCCTGCCGGTCGTTCCGGTGGAGCACCTGATCCTCATGAAGCTCGAAACGGCGCGTATCCAGGACGACGCGGACGTTGTCGCGCTGCTGAAGGCGGGGGCGCCCGGCGTGACCGTCGCGCGCTACCTTCGACGCACGTGGCCGGAGCTGCTCCCTCGATTTCGCCAACTTGCGGCACGGGCCCGCACCGAACGGACGGAGCGGCGGCGGCCACCCGCTCGGGGCAGGAAGCGCTGAGGGGCTCACGCGAGCTCCCTGGCGGCCTGCTTTGAGGGCTGCGCCAGCCACGCCCGCACCGCGTGGCGGAACGCCTCGGCCTCCTCGACGAACGGATAATGTCCGCTCTGCTCGAACACGACCAGCTGCGAGCCCCGGATGCCCCGCCGCAGCCGCTCCGCCTGCGACGGCGGGCAGAAGAAGTCGTGCCGGCCGCTCAGGATGAGCGTGGGGACGTCGATCTCGCCCAGGCGCGACACCACGTCGCAGCCCGCCATGAGCTCCCGGCTGCGCGCGTTGGCCGCGGGGCTCCAGAGGGTCTCGCCGAAGAGCCGCTTCGCGCGCGCGGGACCCAAGGCGTGAAAGCCGAGGGCGGCGGCGACCAGCTCCTGGTTCCGCGCGAAGGTGGCGTCGTCCGCGGGGAGGTCGAGGAAGGCCGCGAGCACCGCGGGGCGGGGCCGGCGGCGCCGCAGCTCGGCGACGAGCTCCTCGGTGTAGTCCCACGCCGCCGTGGTGCCGACCAGGACCAGGTGGCTCAGGTGGCGTGGATGGCGCAGCGCATGCTGCAGGGCGAGGCAGCCTCCGTACGAGTGCCCCAGCACCGCGACCCTCTCGTAACCGAGGTGAGACCGCAGCGCGTCGGCGTCGTCGGCGAGCTGCTCGAGCGTGAGCGTCTCGATGGGCGGCCGTCCAGAACGGCCGTTGCAACGATGATCGTAGTACACGAGGCGCAGCACATCCCCGAGCGGGTCGAGCCCGTCGCGGAACTGGGTGTGATCGACGCCCAGCCCGCCGTGCATGACGAGGCAGGGCACACCCTTCCCGACCTCGAGGTAGAAGAGCTCGGCGCCGTTGGCGTGCGCGGAGGGCATCAGGTGCGGGCGGCGCTCAGCGCCTCACCCAGCGACCACACCGCCGCCCCGAGCAGCACCACGTCCTTCAGCAGGAACTGCCCGGGGACGACCGACAGCGCCGGGAAGCCTCCCAGGCTGGGCTCCCAGCCGGGCGTGGAGAAGAGGAAGCTGAGCGTGGTTAGGAACATCATCACCGCCATCCCGCTCCCCACCGCCGCGATCCGCGAAGACACCGGCCGGAGCGCGATCATCACGGCGACCGCGACCTCGACCGCCCCGAGGAGATTCGAGAACGCCCGGACGCTCAGGAAGCCGTACATCCAGCTCATGAGCGGGCTGTTGGCCACCAGCGGCTGGATGCCCGCTGCCTCGTACGCCGTGAACTTCATCGCGCCGATCCAGCCGACGACCAGCACGAGGCCGTAGCGCACGATGGCTTGCCCCACCGCCTCCAGCGTGGCCGTTGCCTGGATGGCGTTGCTCTGCGTGCGAATGACTCCAACTGCCATGACTCGTTCCTCCTTCACGGGCGAATGCCCGGGATCTTGAGGCGGATGCGGTACAGCCGCGTGCGCGCGGTCAGGCCACGTCGGGCACGTAGGCGGGCACGATGATCGAGCGGTTCACCTTGTCGCCCTTCACCGGGAGACGCTGGAGCAGGTACGTCCTCCCCTTGGAGTCGACCACTTGCCAGTGGGGATCGGGGGTGTCGGGCACCTCGAAGTCGTCCGAGAGCGTCAGCGCGCTACGGCCGCCCTCCGTCGAGTGCGTGACCGTCCCCGTGTTCGCCTTGACGCCCGCGAAGGGCTCGCTCGTGTGGGCGTACGTGCCGGCCGCGTGGCCGCTGTGCGCGAGCGCGAACATCAGCACGGCCAGTGCGATCGCGGCGATCAACTCGCTCCGCATGGTCCATCCTCCTCGCGCCTTCGATGCCGTCAGGCGAGGAGAGGTGTCGGGCGCGCGGGACGAGGTGCCCCGCCCGGCTCAGCTCCCGGGGACGAGCTTGAAGACCTCGCCGTCGGCGGCGCCGCTCCCGTGGTCCGTGACGTACAGCTCGCCGCGCGCATCTTCGCCGAATGAGGTCACGCTGCCGATCGACAGGCCGCCTCCCGGCGCGACGTCCGCGGTGCGGTCAGCGAGGTTCTGCGCGTTGCCGCCGAGGACGCCGCGGAAGGTGCGGATGAAGGCCGTGCAGTAGTCCGAGTAGAAGTAAGTCCCGCGCAGGTCCGGCATCCGGCAGCCGCGATAGACGAAGCCGCCGGTGATCGCGCAGCCACGAGGGTGGCTGCCGCAGGCCGGGTCCACCTGGGAGTGGCAGTACTCGAGGACGGGCATCGTGAGGCCGGTGGGGGCCGGGCAAGGATCCGGGCATCCCGAGCCAGAGGAGCAGTGCCGCCCCTCGTAGAAGTCCCAGCCGTAGTTGAGCCCGCTCCCGGCCGGCGCCGGCTGATAGTCGACCTCCTCCCACAGGTTCTGGCCGACGTCCGCGATGTAGAGGTCGCCGGTGGCGCGGTCGAAACTGAAGCGCCAAGGATTGCGCAGCCCCTTCGCCCAGATCTGGTAGGTCTCGGTGCTGACATTGATGCGCAGGAGCTTCCCGAGGAGCGAGGCGTCGTTCTGCGCGTTCTCATTCGGATCGCACCCACTGCCGCCGTCGCCCATGCCGACGTAGAGAAAGCCATCGGGGCCGAAGACGTTCAGCCCCCCGTTATGGTTCGCGAACGGCTGCGGGATCGTGAGGAGCACGTGCTCACTCCCCGCGTCGGCCACGTCGGGGTTGCCGCTCACCTGGTAGCGCGCGATGACCGTGGCCCCGTCGGTCTGGCGCGTGTAGTTCACGAACAGGAAGCCGTTGGTCTCGAAGTCGGGGTGGAAGGCGACGCTGAGCAGCCCCTGCTCGGAGCCGGCACTCAGCACTCTACTCTCGATGGCGAGGAACGGGGTGCCGAGCAGGGCGCCATTCTTGATGATCCGGATCCGGCCCGGCTGCTCCACCACGAAGACCCGGTTGGGATCGAGCCGCGGGGCGGTGACGTGCACGGGATGGACGAGCCCCGAGGCGACGCG